>JAZLHG010000141.1:0-10420 GCA_045616705.1 Lachnospiraceae bacterium
CCCACTCTTCCAATATACATAAATAGCACCAGCACCAGATTCGCCGTAAATGACACCGAAGAAGTAATCCCTAAGGACAGACCTACTGTAGCCAGCGCCGATACGCTCTCAAACAAACAGCTACCAAGGGATAAACCGGAAGATAAATGAATCACCATGCCTCCCAGCATACCCAGTCCGATGAAGCAGCCGGCAATCGTATATGCATTACCAATCTGCTCCTGGGAAATGGTTCGCTTGAATATGGTCACTCTTTTTCTGCCGATTGCAGATGACAGCATCGCATAAAGCAGAATCACAAATGTTACGGTTTTAATACCGCCTGCCGTGGAGCCGGCGGAACCACCAATCAGCATTAATATGGAAGTTAATGCAAGGGAAGCCTCCGTAAGTTTTCCTTGCTCAACTGCAGCGAATCCTGCAGTTCTTGGAGTTATCCCTTGAAAAATAGCATTCGTTATTTTACCGAAGGTGCTCATATTCCCTATCGTTTCAGGGTTATTGTATTCAAGCACCAGAAACAGAACCGAGCTAATCAGGATCAAAAGTGTAGAAGTGATGATGACCAACTTGGTATAAATAGACCAGTTCCGTACCCGCTTGGAAGATACGATGTCATCCCAGACCACAAATCCCAGACCGCCAACGGTAATGAGCGCTGCAACCGTTAATAGGGCCAGCGGATTATTCTGAAGAAGAATCAGGCTGCTTCCCGGATCAAGAACGCCCATCAGGTCAAACCCTGCATTACAAAAGGCCGATACCGAGTGGAATATGCCCATCCACAACGCAGATTGCCAGCCCACTAAGGGCATAAAGCAGAAATAAAGGACTACCGCTCCTGCAATCTCAAAAATTGCAGACCCTATCAGCAGTCGCTTCTGGATACGGGATATAGATTTTAAAAGGGAATCAGACCCTAGGGACTCGGCAGTCAGCGATAACGACTGGATGTTGTCGTGATGCTTCGTAATATGAATCAACACCGATACAAAGGACATAAATCCCAGACCGCCGATTTCCATCAATATCAGTATTACTGCCTGACCGAACAGCGTATAGGTGGACCATACATCCACAAGGGATAACCCGGTTACACATACAGCTGATGTGGCAGTAAACAGCGCAGTCATGAAGCTTACCGATTCTCGAACCGAAAAGGGAAGGATTAATGCAATTGTTCCTAAAAGGATAATGCCCAAATAGGTCATTGCGATGATTTGATACAGATTGAGATTCATTCTGAATTTATGAAGTTTCATTGATATATCCTTATTGTCCAGATTCACATATTCTTCGTATCCATAACTTCTACCTCCGTTGTATGCATTTATCATAACAAGGAAGTTCTCACTTCGGCAGCAACTTGCTGTTGCTTGCAATATTACGTAACTATATCAAGAAGAATCCACAGTCCTCTGTGGTATATGATTTCACCGCGGTTCCAAATAGATCAACCATTTCATAAGAAACCTCTCCGGCCCGGACCTGCAGCCAGGAAGCCTTCACTCTAGCGACATAGTCGCCATCCAAAGTGTACTTGCCATGGGAAGCATAAATACAGTCATATTCACTCTGCAGGGCAATCAACTTATCAAGGGATGCCGCATAATCATCCGGATTACGATGACCACCGAACATATAGACATGACCCATCTGTACAGAGTCTCCTGCATACAGTACTCTCTTCTCCACATCCAGAATCGCAATGCTGCCAGCTGTGTGACCGGGAATATGAATGAGCCTAAGGGTACGTCCCCCCAGGTCAATTTCGTCTCCATCTTCGACCGGACGAAGTGTCGTGGATGGATACTTTTCTATTAAATTACACCCGTTATAATCATCTGAATGGATATAAATCTCCGAGAATCCGGCTGTACCGGAAGTATGATCTCCATCGCCGTGGGTATTTAACAGAATAATGGGCAGCTTCGTAAGGGAAGCACCAATCTCTGCCGCATTGGGGCAGTTTACTCCACTGTCAATCATCACGGCCTTTTCATTTCCCATTAACAGGAAGAATCTTACAAATCCATCTTCCATTCGATAAGTATTCTGATCAATCTGTTGGATATCCATATTAAGCCTCCTTCTTCCCTGCCGGCTGCAGCTCCGTTAAGAATGTGGATCCCAGAATGAGGACTGCTCCAATGATTCCCCAAATATCCATTCCCTCCTTCAGAATAAAGGTAGATACCAGAATCGCCACTACCGGATCAATGTAGCTGAAGATTGCAATAGTCTGGGCAGGCAGGGTCTGTACAGACCCAAAATAAAGAGCATAGGTAATACCGGTATGAACCACACCTACAAATACCAGCAGAATTACTGCCAGTGTTGTGGTCTGCGCCGGAATATCTGCAAAAGAGTGCATATAAAAATCATAAGGAATAAGGATAACACCCGCTATCATCAATTGAACAATGGTCTGATCATAAGCACTGATGTCCTTAAGCTTCTTATTCAGGATAATAACCAGTGCATAGAATACCGCAGCACCGATTCCCAGTAGGATTCCATAGAAGTCAGCAACACCACCGCCAACGCCCTTGTAGACACCGGACACCAGAGCCATACCAAAGAGAGCTAAGCATACCGCTGTAATCTTCAGGGGGGTGATTTTCTCCTTAAATACAAAGGGTGATGCAATAATCATAAATACCGGGGCTAAATAATAGCAAAGGGTCGCTGTAGCAACTGTTGTATATCGATAAGATTCAAACAGCAGAATCCAGTTAATACCGATAAAGGATCCGGTAAGAAACAGAAGCAGCAGATTCTTACGAATGCTCTCCCAAGAGAATTTCTTATGGGTAATTCGAATAAACAGAATCAGGAACAGGGCTCCAACAATCCCTCGTGTCATAGCAATTACACCGGAACCGTAAGGAATATATCTTACGAAAATGCCAATAGTACCGAACACAACCATGGACAGAATTAATTTCATCTTATCGTTCATTTTAATCTCCTCAGTATATCATTCTACAGAATTCTGTTGTCCCACATTCGGTGGAAATACAGCATTCCGGTTAGCGCGCACAAACGCCACATACATCTTATCACGGAAGTACGGAATCGTCATTATCTATCAGAATATTATTGTCACTTTTATAGGGTCACACTATAATCTATAGTAACAGAAACGCAAGGGAGGTCATGCTATGAAATTACTGGAGGATCGTATCCGTAAGGACGGTATTGTTAGAGAAGGCAATATTCTCAAGGTGGACAGTTTCTTAAATCATCAGATGGATATTCACCTGTTTAGTGAGCTGGGCAGAGAATTTCAGCGGAGATTTGCTGACGAAGGTGTCAATAAGATTCTTACCATTGAAGCCTCCGGCATCGGCCTTGCCTGCATTGTAGCCCAGTATTTCAAGGTTCCGGTCGTATTTGCCAAGAAATCCAAAACCAAGAATATTGCGGGGGATGTATATACCGCACAGGTAGAGAGCTTTACCCACGGCAGAACCTACGACATTATTGTATCGAAACAGTTCCTGGGTGCTGAAGACAGAGTATTACTTATAGACGATTTCTTAGCCAACGGCCAGGCTCTCTTAGGCCTTGCTACGCTGGTTCATGATGCAGGTGCTACCCTGGTTGGTGCCGGTATTGCCATAGAAAAAGGATTCCAGGTAGGCGGAGATTTGGTCCGCGGACAGGGAATCCATGTAGAATCATTAGCAATTATTGACAGTATGGACGCCTCTACAGGCGAAATTATGTTTAGACCGAACAACTAAGCAGGAACATACACTACTCCGTTCCTAAGTCAAATAATCTTACCGGTCTCATAGGTGGACTTCAGACGATCATAGGCACGATTAATCGCAAGAACCATTTCCGCATCGCCGGTACCGCTGTCCGGATGAAACATCTTCATCAAATCGCGGTAACGTTTCTTCAAGGTCAGATAACTGTCCACGCCACTGAACATCAAGTCTACCGCATCAACAGGCTGAATATTACGATTATTCCGAATGCGAAGATCCAGTTCAATCTCTCGACGGTTCAGTTCTGTCTCCCGTCGATTCAGTGCCTTACGGTCATGATCCAATTCTGCGAAACCGCGCTGAATGATTGCCAGTTTCTCTTCGACCAATTCCTCATCGTGACGAATCTGCTGACGCTGCTGGGCCAGGTGATTCAGATACATCCGTTGCTCTTCCTGCTGGTCTCTACGCTCCCGCTCCAGTTGCACACGCTGCACTTCCAAATCTTGCTGATCTGCCTCCAGATCTTCTCGTTCTTCACGAAGCTCCATCTTCAGGCTGCGAAGGCGAATGTTCTCCTTAAAGAGCCATCTCTTCATCTCAGCAAGTTCATCTTCACCCGCTTCTTCTATTCTGTTCTCAATATCGTCGAAATAATCAGCCATAAGCCCCCTGATCGTATTAAATCACGATTTAACAATTCGGTAATCCCTTATAAATCAAGGATTCTCTTATCTATCTATTCCAAGTAGGTCAAGAATTTCACTTAATGTCCAGACCTCCGCATCTACCGAATAACATGTGTTATCCGTACTATTCGGCAGCCTGTACCAGATTGTTGGGATGCCTGCATTATTACCACCCTTCATATCCGAAGTAAGGGAATCCCCAATAATTACCGTAGTAGCCGGATCGTATCCTGTCTCACTCTGCACATAATCGAAATATTCCTTATTGGGCTTCGGAATTCCAATCCGCTCTGAGATATAAATTCCATCGAAATAATCTCCCACACCGGATTCCTTAAGCTTCCCGGACTGTGCCACATTACTGCCGTTGGTAACCGCATACTGTTTATAACCTGCATCTCTTAAGGTCTTAAGTACATATAAGGTATCCTCTCTCAGTACCGGATGTTCTCCAAGCGCCACCTGATAGTCCTCATTCATACGAAAGGGGTCTATATTCTCAAATCCCATCTGGCTAAACCAGTCACGAAATCTAGCCTGATACAGATAGTCCTTGGTGACTTCCCCTCTCTCCAGGGCTTCCCAGTAGGACTTATTGATACCATTATAGATGGTAATCTGCTCATCACTGACCTGACAGCCCTGATTTGCAGCACACAATCTGATACACAGTCTCTCAGAGGCCTCAAAGTCCAGAAGTGTTCCGTCGATATCCCATAAAATTGTTCGAATTCTGCTGAAATCTGTCATATTACTCCTTATATCCCGACGATTCTGCCTCCGCCAAGAACCGTGTCTCCATCATAGAGAACCACTGCCTGACCGGGAGTAATGGCACGCTGGGGCTTGTCAAATTCCACCTTAACAGTTCCGTCAGGCTGGGGATATGCTGTTGCATCCTGATCCTTCTGACGATAACGAATCTTCGCTGTACATGAAACAGCACCTTCCGGCACCTTACCACTGATCCAGTTGAAATCATCAGCAATTAAACTGCTGTCAAATAACTGCTCATCATCTGCCAATACCACCGTATTGTTCTCTGTATCAATCTTCTTCACATACATAGGCTTGCCAAAGGCAATTCCTAGGCCCTTTCTCTGTCCGATGGTATAACGAACGGTTCCTCTGTGAGAACCGACTTCCTCACCATCTACCGTAACAAAGGGACCGGGTGTATACTGCTTACCGGTATATCGCTCCAGAAAAGCACCGTAATCACCATCCGGCACAAAACAAATATCCTGACTGTCCGGCTTGGCTGCATTGATAAATCCATTCTCCTCCGCAAGGGCCCTGACTTCCGACTTACGCATGCCGCCCAAAGGAAGTAAAGTATGTGCCAGCTGTTCCTGAGTCATGGTATAGAGTACGTAGCTCTGATCCTTGGTCTCATCCAGACCCTTCTTCAGGTAGAATACTCCATCCTGCTCCTCAATTCTTGCATAGTGACCTGTAACAACATAGTCACATCCCAGAACCTTGGCTCTCTCATGAAGCTTATCAAACTTCATATAACGGTTACAGTCAATGCAGGGATTGGGCGTAATTCCCTTCTCGTAGGCATCCACGAATCTGGCAATCACATTCTCCCTGAAGTCCTGTGTGAAATTAAACACATAGAAGGGCATTCCGATTCGATATGCCACACTTCTGGCGTCTTCTACATCATCCAGACTGCAACAGGTACGTTCCCTGCTAAGACCGATGTCCTCATTATCATATAGGCGCATGGTGCATCCGATGCACTCATGTCCCGCATCCTTTATTAACTTGGCAGCAAGGGAGGAATCAACGCCTCCGCTCATGGCAATTAATGCCTTCTTCATAATCCTAATTCCATCAAACCTCTATATTTAGTATATTCCATTTTTTATTTTATCAGATATTGTGCTAAAAGTCCTTACCTATACAAATATATTTTACGAATTTATTTACAAATTTATTTACAAATCAATTCACAAATCAATTCACAAATCAATGCACAAATTAATTCATAAATTTATGACATGAAAAAGGACCCTTCATGATAAACGAAAGGTCCTCTCTACTGTTTAGTATCTACAGATTATACTGCTCTATGCTTCAGCATCTACGAATTATACTGCAGCAAATGCCTGCTCTAAATCAGCAATAATGTCATCAATATGTTCTGTTCCGATGGATAAGCGAATGGTGCTCTGGGTAATTCCTACATTAGCCAATTCCTCATCTGTCAGCTGTGAGTGTGTGGTTGTTGCCGGATGAATCACCAGAGACTTCACGTCTGCTACATTGGCAAGCAGTGAGAAAATCTTCAGATTATCGATAAATTTGAAGGCCTCTTCTCTGCCACCTTTGATATCAAAGGTGAAAATAGATGCTCCGCCATTGGGGAAATACTTCTCAAACAGTGCATGATCGGGATGATCTGCAAGGCTTGGATGGTTCACCTTGGCAACCTTCGGGTTATTTACCAGATAATCTACAACCTTCTTGGTGTTCTCAGCGTGGCGCTCCAGACGAAGGGATAAGGTCTCTGTTCCCTGGAGCAGTAAGAATGCTGCAAAAGGTGAAATGCAAGCACCTTCATCACGAAGGAGAATGGCACGAATATAAGTTACGAATGCAGCCGGTCCTGCAGCGTCTGTGAATTTCACACCGTGGTAGCTGGGATTGGCTTCTGAGATCCAAGGATACTTGCCGCTTGCTGCCCAGTCGAACTTACCGCTGTCAACGATCACGCCGCCAAGGGTAGTGCCATGTCCACCAATGAACTTGGTAGCGGAATGAACAACCACATCTGCACCATGCTCGATGGGACGAATCAGATAAGGAGTACCGAAAGTATTATCAATTACCAGAGGCAGTCCATGCTTATGACCAATTGCTGCGATGGCATCGATATCGGGGATATCCGAATGAGGATTACCCAGTGTCTCGATATAAATAGCCTTGGTGTTGTCCTGAATTGCAGATTCCACTTCTTCAAGGTTATGCGCATCTACAAAAGTAGCGGTAATACCGTATAAAGGAAGGGTATGTGCTAACAGGTTACTGGTTCCGCCATAAATCGTCTTCTGGGCTACGATGTGCTCGCCCTGCTTCGCCAGAGCCTGAAGCGTGTAGGTAATAGCAGCTGCACCGGATGCAACAGCAAGTCCTGCTACACCACCTTCCAGAGTTGCAATACGCTGCTCAAATACGCCCTGTGTGGAATTGGTGAGACGACCGTAGATATTACCTGCATCAGCCAGGCCAAAACGATCTGCAGCATGCTGTGAATTGTGGAACACATAAGAGGTGGTTGCATAAATGGGAACCGCACGTGAATCTGTTACGGGGTCTGCCTGTTCCTGTCCTACATGAAGCTGAAGTGTCTCGAATTTATAGTTACTCATAATTGTGATCTCCTTTTCTGATTAAGTATTCATTTGCATTTGTGATATTCGTTGTAAGTATCTTGTGCTGCTATGGCCATCTTGCATCAGTATTCGCAGCACCTTCGGAAAATAACAAAAGCCCGAGGCTTCTGTTGGCTCCCGGGCAAATGGTTCAATCCATAATCTCTTCTGAGGTTATCTTACATTCCCATACACTAAGGCAGGTGAATGCACTTGACCATATAAATATGCCCGGGAGTTCAGCATTCGCCAGCTACACATCAGCATGTTGTTGGTGCTTACTTCTCTTCTCATTGCATTCTCTCCTTCCTTAAATATGAATCCATCTGTTCGAATCATCATAATAACGTAATGATCCGTTGGATGTTCCTGTGTTCTTTATATGTTACACTATATACCTATCTACCTACTATGTCAATAGGTAAATAAAAATTTATTTCTTTTTTTTTTAAAATTTTGGACCGGTCTGTAAACCGGCCCAAAATTCAATTCGCAAGTAAATCTTCCAACGTATATTTGTTCAAATAATCGGTCATTACCTGGTCAAGGCCTTCCCACATAGGTTTGGTCTTACAGGCATTTGATCTGGCACAAGGCTCTGCATTACACTCTAAGCATTTCACCGGCGCCATATCGCCTTCCGTCAGGGTAAGAATCTCTCCCACCACATAATCCTTGGGAGCTCTGGTTAACCTGTAACCGCCGCCCTTGCCGTGTACGCCTTCCACCAGTCCGTTTGACACAAGCGCAGGCATAATTCTCTCTAAATACTTAAGAGAAATATCCTGGCGAGCTGCGACTTCCTTCATCGCAATGTAGCCGTCTCCACCATTCTCAGCCAGATCCAACATGACTCTTAATGCATATCTTCCACGGGTCGAAACTACCATATCTTCCTCCTAAATGCTTACTGTTCATGAGCGCTGCAGTGTTCACAGCTTGCCTCATCCGGGAATATTGCAGGATCATAAGCAATTCCATTCTTGTCATAATAATCCTTAACCGCCGTCTTAATTGCCTCTTCTGCAAGTACAGAACAATGCAACTTGTGGGCAGGAAGTCCGTCAAGAGCCTCCGTTACCGCCTGATTGGTAAGCTTCAGAGCTTCCGATACGGGCTGGCCTTTAATCAGCTCCGTTGCCATGGAACTGGAAGCAATGGCGCTGCCACATCCAAAGGTCTCAAACTTCACATCTGTAATTACATCATTCTCAATCTGCAGATAAATCTTCATAATATCTCCACAGACCGGATTACCCACTTCACCAACACCATCTGCATTCTCTATTGTACCTACATTGCGAGGATTTCTAAAGTGGTCCATTACTTTTTCACTATATAATGCCATAAATACTCCATTTCTGCTTATATTTGCTTATCTTCTCTATCTATTCCGGTTCAATTTTCGGCCGGTACATCCACACCTATCAGGAAAAGTCGGTCGGTACCTGCTTTACTTAGCAAAAATATGTGGTCTCTTACCGCTCTCAAGGTCTCTCCAGAAAGGCGACATATTTCTAAGGTAAGTAACTACTTCTGTAATAGAAGTAATCAGATAATCAATTTCTTCTTCCGTTGCATCTTCTCCAAGGGACAGACGAAGAGAACCATGTGCCACCTCGTGAGGTCTGCCGATTGCCAGCAGAACGTGACTGGGATCTAAGGATCCTGATGTACAGGCAGAACCGGAAGATGCTGCAATACCCTTATCATCCAGAAGTAACAGAAGAGATTCGCCCTCAATTCCTTCGAAACAGAAATTCACATTACCCGGGAGACGCTTTACTGCATCTCCGTTCAGTTCTGAATAAGGAATTGCACGAAGACCCTGAATCAACTTCTCCCTAAGGGGTAATAAGTGTGCTGCATTGCTGTCAATATTCTTGCAGGCCTCTTCAATTGCTGCAGCCATAGCCATAATGCCCGGCACATTCTCTGTACCTGCTCTCTTGCCTCTCTCCTGACCACCGCCATCAATCATATTCTGCAGTCTGATACCGCGCTTGGCATATAACACACCACTGCCCTTCGGTCCGTGAAGTTTATGGGCAGACAGTGATAACATATCAATGTTCTGCTCTGAAACGTTAATTGCCACGTGACCTACTGCCTGTACGGCATCGGTGTGGAATAATACATTCTTCTCTCTGCACACAGCCGCAATTTCAGAAATAGGTTGAATGGTTCCGATTTCATTGTTGGCATACATAATGGTTACGAGGCAGGTGTCCTCGCGGATTGCTTCCGCAACCTGTTCAGCACTTACCAGTCCGTCTGCATGAACGTCTAACAGCGTAACCTCATAACCTTCCTTCTCCAGTCTCTTCAGCGTATGCAGTACTGCATGATGCTCAAAAGCTGTAGAAATAATATGCTTCTTGCCCTTCTTAGCGCCAAGAGCAGCTGCAGTATGAATAGCCTGATTATCTGCCTCACTTCCTCCGGAAGTGAAAGTAATCTCTGACGGAAGACAGCCTAAACAGGCAGCAATTCGTGCTCTGGCATCCTCAATGGCTTCCTTGGCCTGCTGACCGATGGTATACAGACTGGAAGGATTCCCATAGATTCCATCCAGATACGGAAGCATGGCCTCTATTGCCGTGCGGCTCATTTTCGTTGTAGCCGCATT
>JAZLHG010000142.1:0-4043 GCA_045616705.1 Lachnospiraceae bacterium
ATGTCATTCAGGAAGGGAACCGAATTACTGCCGATTATGATGGCAGAATCCTAATGGCCAGCGATAATTATGGCAATAAATTTCCGGTGGATTCAACCGTTACAGAAGTTAATGGAAGCGAATATTATCATACGGTGAACCTGACGGCCAGAGATTCCATGTTTATGGAAGCTGGAAATAGAGCACCCTTTCAACAGACAGAAGCAGAAATACAGTTGGCTGTGAATCATGATACGGATGCTGTACAGGTGCTAGGCTATTATGAATTATCGGAAGAAGAAACCAAAGCAACAGAGGTACACTCCGGTAAGAAGATTCCTCTTAATACCAAGGATATGATGGTGCTCGTTTTATCGGCTTATCATCCCCGTTATCCCCAGAGAGATGAGAACGGAAGGCTACTTCCCATGGAACAGTGGGTTGACAGCGGCATTGTAACACGTTCGATTCTGTCCTATGAGAATGGTATTTCCTTTAGCTACGAGCCTCTGTATGATGATGGATACGAATATTTCATGATGTTTGATGTGTCGGATACACAGAAAAATCATTATTATTCTGAACTGATGCCTATTACACTGGCCAAGGCACCTGAAGTACAGGAGGTAGAAGAGGTGATTCATACCTATACCTGGAATCAGCAGAAGGAGCCCCCGGTTATTGCCAATGATCATGCAGTAATCTACCCCTTCGCAGCCAGAGACATTACGAACGGCGGCAAAGTCATTTACGGAGTTCGCGTGGAGAATTCCGGAGAAGAACCGCTGTATGTCGAAATAGGTGATGTGGTAGTCAATGATTTTTATCAGATTAAGAACAGTAACAAAGCAAGTTCTGATCCTATTTACAGTGGATACGCTGAGGATATGGTTCTGAGCGAAATCGAGACCATGCTTCGCTATGCAGGAAATCAGAATCTTACCAACATGCAATTTGAGTACCGAATCAGTAATTATAAAACCGGTAAGATACTCTCCGACTGGGAGAGCGTGGACCTGCAGATCGATGAAACAATCCGGCCGGAAATAACAGCAGTGGATCTATACGGAGTGAAGATTCAGCCTCAGGTTCTGCTTGATGATTCGAATCTGCGAATCGAGGTGGTGGATGGTGGACATTTCTTAGGAAGCAATAACAGTTATAGAGATGAACTACAGCTTCGCGTGAAGGTCACCAATAAGTTGAACCAGCAGTCGGATCTAAGATTTAGGAGTTTTAAAGTAAACGGAATTGATCTGGGCATCAGTAGCGATGAGTATAGCACAAATATTCTTCAGCCACAGGATGAGAGTTATTTTGTTTTGCGAAGCAATTCGGTTCTGAAGGATACACTGCGCGGTGAAATTACAAGCGTTGAACTGCGAATGGAATACAGTGAATCCTATGACAACCAGAAGTTCAGGCAATATAGTCTTCCGTTACAGTTTGACCACGGGGCAGAGTCCGGTGCGGAGCTGGAAGATTATTCCTGCGTGTATGAGGACGACAATATTCGAATCTTCGACCTTGGCCCGATTTCGGAATATCGATATACCGATTTGCCCATGCATCGAACCATTGTAATAGAGAATAAGTCTCAGAAGAAGCTGAATTTTACGACAGAGGAACTTACCAAGGGTGCCACTTTCTATTCCGTCTCTGTAGATACAGGGTATACAGTTATGAGGAATATTAACTTCCCGGGTACGTTGTCACCGGCTTCGGAGATTCAGGTTAAGTTCAGAATAGAAAAGGGAAATTATCTATCTGAAAGAACCGAATATACTACTCCAATGATTATATTGAAAGAGTCAAAATAATGAAAAGATTTATTTTATTAGCCGGCATCATCATAAGTAGTCTTCTTGCAGGATGCGGTAAGGATAATCAGCCGATACCGGAAGTGAATGCGGCCCAGGAGATTTCTTCGGAGGGGACACAGCCGGAGGGGACTGAACCGGGGAAGATGGAACAAAACAGCGGGCAGAATGGCCTGCAGGACAGTAAGCCCGAACCTCTTAGGTTCACCGAAATCCAGCCGGACTGTGTGATGCCCATTGTAGGCCTTGGTGACTTTACTGTGGGATTAAAGGTTATAAGAGACCTGACAAGTGGATGCTATCAATATAGCTACTATGTAGTAGATCAAGAAGTTCCACATCCGTATAAAGCGGTTTCTTTTTGTGATTTGAAATTGAATCAGAAGGAAGATGCAGGCAGAGACCGAATTCCCTTAGATTATTTCAAGGACGAGACGTACGAGAAAGAGTATGAAGCTAAGAAACTAAATTCCTATACGCAGTTTTATAATCTGAATGCATTAGAATCGATAGAGGGAACGGTGAAGTTAATCGACCGAGATGACCGGGAAGTATTCTCCGAAGAATTCAGTTTGTCGTTGCCTGAAGATGTGGAAATGCAATATGGATTTGAGCCCTTTCTGGATGCGATGGCAGAGGATCAGATATTAGTAAGCGATGAGGAGAAAGAGATTCGGCTCCTTGGACTTGGCAGATTCCGAGGGGATCAATACACCGGGAACGATAAATTGACCGCAATTCTGGAGGTTACCAACAAGTCCGATCGTGAAATACCCTGTACGTTAAATTCCTGTATACTGAACGGTCGTGGCTTCAGTGAAGTGTTAAGTGAAGGTGTGCCTTCCGGCAAAACCACTTATTTCCGGTTTGCGTTACAGGGGGACAAAATTCGGGATGCCGGAATAGATTCTATCGGTTCAGTACAGTTTTTGATTCTTACGGATGCTTCCGACAGTACTTCTGCGCAAATACGAGGTCACGTAGATTATAGGGGTGGAGAGGTGTACGAAGTCCCGCTTAAGATGAAGGGTACCTTGCAGGCGGCAGAACCTACAGGAGAATTAATTTACGAAGGCAGCGGAGTTAAGGTATACCTGACAGAGAGTATCTATGAGGATGAATATTACACGGATCAGAATGCGGCCAGATTCAATTTGGTTGTTGAGAATCAGACAGAGAATCATATCTCCTTCAACTATTCCGAACTAAAGTGTAATGGAATGGATTGCAAGAAGGGCGGAGCGGTTCTGTGGACAATGGATGCGACTTATGCTTCCAATGGTTTCGACGGAGCTGTTATTCCTGCAGGCTGTACCATGGATAAGACGCTGATGTTCTACGGACCGAATGTACGTCCGGGTTCTTGCAGCTGCAAACTGGATTTCTATTCGGCAGGTGGAGGACAGCTACTCTTTAGAAGTGACGAAATCAAGTTGAAATGTGAGCGGTAAAGATAATTGATTTGGGAATTGGCAATCGTGAATTGTTGCCAGAAAATGCTTGTATTCTATGAATACAGAATGTTATCATACAGAAATAAAATGAAGAGGTGCGTACGACTATGAAGAAGAAAATCGCATTGATGTTAAGTGTTGTATTAACGATTGGTTTAATTTGCGGATGCGGAGGACAGAGCGACAATCAGAAGGATATTAATCCGGATGAGAATGGAATTGAGGCTTCTCAGGTTCCCAGTTCATTTCTAAATCCTGAGGTTGCGCCAACGAATACCCCTACTCCCGCTGCTCCTGTCGCAGGGCAGAATGACAATCCTACCGGCGGTCCCGGAACGATAAATAATGCGGATTATGTCCTGATTTATAATCCTTTTATCTATAATGAGCAGGATGAGAGCGATAGCGCGAACCTCTATACAGGTGATTTCAGTAAGCAGATTATTGTGCCGAACAATCGTGCCGATGGATGGGATTTGGATGTTAAGATATATACAGCACCTCAGGCTATTCCTGAGAAATTAGAGATTCAGGATATTGGACGTGGCTCCGGACTGATTGAGACTTTTAAGGAAGGAGATCGATCAGAATTCTATTATTTTAGCAGTACAATGTTTAATACCAGATCAGAGGGTACATTCACCTGCGAATATGCCGGTAAACATTGTTACGTATGGTCGATAGACGATTCAATTTCTAAAGCGGATGCCAAGAAGTACGGTGAGGTTTTTGATAATAAAATCTACGTCAAGGATACAGAAGCTTTCGGTCAGGCCAGATTCACAGATGA
>JAZLHG010000143.1:0-1193 GCA_045616705.1 Lachnospiraceae bacterium
TAGGGTGAAAAGAGAAGGATGATTAGCTTGTTATAAGCATAAAATAAAGGATAGATTAGGAGGAAATTATGCAGACAGTAACGCTGGGAAGTACCAATATTACAACAGACAAGAATGCATTCGGTGCACTTCCGGTGCAGAGAGTATCTGTGGAGGAGGCGATACGAATTCTTCGCAGCGCGTATGATGGAGGAATGACGTTTTTCGATACGGCGAGAGCGTACTCTGACAGTGAGATGAAGCTGGGTCTGGCTTTTGAGGGAATGCGTGACAAGATTTATATTGCCACCAAATCAGGGGCCACCACAGGTGAGAAAATGGAAGAGGACTTGAACCGTTCGCTAGAACTGTTGAAGACAGATTATATTGATATTTACCAGTTCCATAATCCTTCCTTTGTGCCCAAGCCCGGTGACGGATCCGGTCTCTATGAGGCAGCTCTTAAGGCAAAAGGGGAAGGCAAGATTCGACATATCGGAATCACCAATCATCGTCTGGCTGTAGCCAAGGAAGCAATTGAGTCCGGTCTTTACGAGACTCTGCAGTTCCCGTTCTGCTATCTGGCTACTGAGCAGGATATTGAACTGGTTCAGATGTGTAAGGAGCATAACATGGGCTTTATTGCCATGAAATCTCTCTCCGGAGGTCTGATTACCAATGCGGCAGCAGCTTACGCTTATGCAGCACAGTTCGATAACGTGCTTCCTATTTGGGGTATTCAAAAGGTCAGTGAGTTAAATGAGTTCCTGTCATTTATTCAGAATCCTCCTGTGATGACAGAGGAATTAAAGGCAATTATCGACCATGATCGGGAAGAACTGAGCGGTGATTTCTGCAGGGGCTGTGGATATTGCATGCCTTGCCCCCAGGGAATTGAGATCAATAATATGGCTCGTATGTCCCTTCTACTCAGAAGATCTCCTTCTGCCCAGCACTTAACACCACAGGTCCAGGAGAAAATGATGCGTATTAAGACCTGCTTAAATTGCGGTCACTGCATGTCGAAATGTCCTTACGGACTGGATACACCTGCTCTGCTTCGTAGAAACTTAGAGGATTATAAGCAGGTACTCAAGGGCGAAGTGAAGGTTTGCTAAGACAGATGGGAGCCCTTAATTAACGATTGTCAGGGTAAAACATTGTGATATTCTTTCTGACTAAAGGGAGAACGGACGATTTATACGGATAAGTTG
>JAZLHG010000144.1:0-6365 GCA_045616705.1 Lachnospiraceae bacterium
ACTGCTACCATGTGCTTGCTTGCATCAAGACCTGCATTCTTCAGTGCTTCCTTAACGAAGGACTCGTTGGTTAATGTCTCCAGTGTAGTACCGGACTTACTTACCAGAATGAACAGGGAATGTTCAACATCGATGGAGTTCAGAACTGCTGCTGCATCATCAGGGTCTACATTACTGATGAACTTTGCTTCCATTTTGAAGTTACCGGTCTGCTTTGCCCAGTTCTCCAGTGCTAAATACATTGCTCTGGGACCTAAATCAGATCCACCGATACCAATCTGTACTACGGTTGTGAACTTCTCGCCCTTGGCATTCGCAATCTCACCTGCGTGAACCTTCTCTGCAAATGCTGCAATATTCTTCTGCTGTGTTACATAGAAATCTCTCTTGTTAACACCGTCTGCTACGACATCGTTACCCAGCTGTCCGCGGGTTAACTGATGAAGCACCAGTCTCTTCTCACCGGTGTTGATTACTGCACCGTTGTAGAGCTCAGCAAACTTCTCTGTCAGCTCTGCTTCATCAGCCAGTGCCTGAAGTGCCTTTAATAAATCATCATTTACTTCCTTCGCTGCGAAATTGTAATTTAAGCCTTCTGCCATCTTAACAGAATACTTCTTCACACGGTCCGCACCGTTCTCACCTGCCATATCGGTAACGATATCTGCCTTAGCCACATTAGCAAGTGCCTTATAAGACGCAAGTGTATCTAAGTTGTTCCAATTAGCCATACGTTCCTCCTAAATATTTCTATCGTGAATTTCTAAACAATCTTATGAGATTATACTTGATTCATCGGGATTTTTCAATCCCGCCGCGGTTTTACAAAGCGTTATAGAAGTGTTAAACTTACCTTGCATGTGAAGCATGCTATTTTCCGCGAAGCGGAGGAATCCGAAAGGAATTAAGATGATGAAGAGAATCGTTCTGACAGGTGGCGGTACTGCCGGCCACGTTACCCCTAATATTGCGCTACTTCCGGCTCTTACCGAGGCCGGCTATGATATCCAGTATATTGGTTCTTATAATGGTATGGAGAAGGCCCTGATTGAGGATTACAAGATTCCTTATCACGGCATCTCATCCGGTAAGCTTCGCAGATATTTCGATCTGAAGAATTTCACCGATCCGTTTCGTGTGATGAAAGGCTTCTTCGAAGCCAACAAGTTGATGAAGCAGCTGAAGCCTGATGTGGTATTCTCTAAGGGCGGATTTGTATCCGTTCCTGTTGTAATTGCTGCGAAACGCAATAAGATTCCTGCCATTATCCATGAGTCCGATATGACTCCCGGTCTGGCTAACAAGCTGTGTTTCTCCTCGGCATCTAAGGTTTGCTGTAATTTCCCTGAGACCGTAAGTGCCCTTCCTGCAGGCAAGGCAATTCTTACCGGCTCACCGATTCGTTCCGAACTTCGTGAAGGCGATGCTGCAAAAGGCCGTGAATTTACCGGCATTCCGGACGACAAGCCTGTCATTCTTATTATGGGCGGATCCCTTGGTGCGACCAATGTGAACACTGCCGTTCGAAGCATTCTTCCTAAGCTTCTTGAGAATTTCTATGTAATTCATCTCTGTGGCAAAGGCAAACTGGATGAGTCTCTTGCGAATTTAGACGGTTATCGTCAGTACGAATATATCAAGGATGAGTTGAAGGATTTGTTCGCCATGAGCGATATCGTCATTTCCAGAGCAGGTGCCAATGCCATTTGCGAGCTGTTATTTTTACAGAAACCTAACCTGTTAATCCCCCTGTCTGCCAATGCCAGCCGAGGAGACCAGGTATTAAATGCCAGATCTTTTGAGAAACAGGGCTTCTCCAAGGTTCTGGAAGAGGAAGAGTTAACGGATGAACTGCTTCTTAACACCGTTCATGCGCTCTATGAAGAGCGTGACTCTTATGTTCAGACAATGAAACAGTCCTCACAGAACGATGCTGTGAAGACTGTACTTAAGCTGGTTAGTGAATTGACTCCTTAGGGAATCTGTTTCAGAATAAACTCCTTGACCTTCTCAAGGCCACAACTCTTCCATGCGCCTTCTTCCGCCTTCAAGGCCAAGGGATACACAATCTGCATATCCAGCACTTCCCCCGGTACACGGCCACTGCGAAGAGGCTCATAGAAATTATCGATGAAATCCTGCTCTGTTGCGTTCTCAAATTTGGCAGGATACAAATATTTCAACTGTCTCTTGGTATTGGCAATAAACATCTTGGCCGCAAGGGGCACCAATTTCTCATATTCTTCCGGCTGGATATCCACAAAAATATCCGGCAGGGGATAGTCCACAATTCGTTCCGTCTCACGGTCGACCTTAAGTCCCATAGCCTCGAAGCTAAATTGATCTTCCGTAAAATGAAGCTTCAGCACAATACCATACTCCGTGTTAAACTGGGATCTCTGATAGTCTGTATCAAATACGAAATTACCCAGCGAGTAGAAAATCGCTTTCTCTCCAACCGTTTCATAATTCATGGGCACATGAGGATGATGACACACAACCAGATCCGCACCCATTTCAAGATATGTCAGATAGCGGTCTCTTGTATAAGGTGTGGGAATCGCCGTAAATTCCTCACCACCGTGAGCCACAATAATACACCATCTGCAGGTCTTCTTCACTTCACTGATCGCCTTCTGAATGGTATCCATATCCGCCCAACTCAGACATCCGGGTACCTCTTCCGATGCCTTTCTGCAGGCGCGCTGATAACCTACGCCAATTAATCCGATACCTCCCCCTTCCGGGAAAATAACGGGTCTTGCCGCTTCTGCAAGATTCATACCGGCACCCAGTGTAGCCACACCTTCCGATTTGGCTTCTGCTAAAGTGTCAGCTAAGCCCTCCGGGCCTGCATCCATAATATGGTTATTACAGATATTCCACACGTCCGCCTGAATCTTCTTCAGAAACACTTCTGCTTCCGCATTCATGGTATGAGCTAGATTCAGAGCCACGGATCCGGTGGTTGCCTGCTGCATGGAAAGGGGACCCTCCACATTTACGATCACATGATCCGATGTAGTTACGAAATCAAGCAGCTTCTGAGAGAGAAGATTCTCGTCCTCCCACTTATGGTCCATATATTTATCAAATCCGATATCACCGGTAAAAACCAATGTTGCTTCCTTGGTCATGCTACACTCCTACGTATTCTCTGAACACATCTCCACGTTCTTCGAAGTTCTTAAAGTATCCATACGACGCTGCTGCGGGAGACAGAATGCAGGCGCTTCCCTTGGGAGTCACAGCCTTGGCCTGCTCCACTGCCTGCTTAAGATCTTCCACATAAATACAACTATCTCGATTGGTAATCTCATTATAAATCCGCTTACCGGTCTCATAAGCCAGAATATATTTATACTCCGAATGCTCATTGATAAACTGAATCAAGGTATCGTAGCAGATTCCTCTGTCCATACCGCCAATAATTACAGAATAAGAATTGGGCACTGCCTTCAGCGCTTCTATGGTTGCATTGGGAATTGTAGAAATCGAATCATCATAATAATCCACACCCTCTAATGTTCCAATCTTCTGCAGTCTATGATTTAACCCGGTAAAGGTTGCAATACTTGCCTTCACCTTCTCGCCATCCACACCGTAAATCTCAGTGGCAATACTGTATACAAAATACGCATTGTAATGATTGTGAATACCCAGAATCTGCATTTCATATTCCGGTGCATCTTCCCACCTGCGAACAATGCACTGTGCTGCAGTCTCAATGGGAGGCACCTGGGCACCTACGAAGAAATAATCATCCGGTGTCTGGTACTTGGTCACGTTACACTTGGCCGCGAAATATTTATCGAAGGTCTTGTAATAATCCAAATGTTCCTCATAGAGATTCAGCATAACTGCTACATGAGGAGATGCGCTTGCATGTGCAAGCTGATGACAGGACAGTTCAAATACCACCACCGTCTCAGGCGTAATCTCCTGAAAATGATTCAGGCAAGGTTCTCCGATATTACCAAGAAGAATAACCGGTCTATTAAGACACTCCTTCAGCACATGGTATAACATTGCTGATGTGGTACTCTTGCCCTTGGTTCCGGTAATACCGATTACATTCTGTCCATATACTTCCATGAAAATTTCTGTCTGTGAAGTATATTTCGGATGGTCTTCTTCCATTACAATTCCGGGGCTCTTGATGATGAAATCATACTTCTCCTCATCAATCTCTTCACGCTTGCCCTCAAATATAGTTACACTCTTAGGTTGTGCACAGTCCTTTAAGAACTGTTCTGTAGATTTGCCTTCTCTGCCATATCCCCAGATTAGAATGGATTTGTCATCAAATTTATGATAAGTCTTCAAAGTTTTCTCCTGTAAGGGCTTCTAAATTCTGCCCACGTAATTCCATTATACTACATAATACCAAGGTACAAAATCCCTATAAAAAGGAAGAAGAGGACTCGTGTCCTCTTCTCTTGTGCCCCTTAAGATATCATCAACCGTGGTATCGAATAACCTTGCCAGGGCATACAGGTTATCCACCGTGGGAAGACTATCCCCCCTCTGCCATTTGTAAACGGCCTGGGGTGATTCGAATCCCATGAAGCGGCTGATATCGTCCACCTTCAAATGGTTCCTTCTACGGAGCTCTCTGATTCGAGCCCCTGTTGCGACTACGTCGATAACCGGAAATTCCATTTCTGACCTCCTTGTGTAAGTTCGATTAATAGTAACATCTAAATTACAACATCCTCTTGCTTCGCAATCGATACCTCTATCTCCGGGGGATGTAAGGCCTGTTAAAGGGTTCTTATACTATATTACGGATTGAAATCGGTTTTCCTTTAATTTTTTTATTTTTTGTACGATCGAATTCTAATTTGTCTTTGATTATACACCTCATACTCCAACATACCGTCTATTCTTAGCGGTAAAATAATCCTTCACTTCTTGTGTCGAAAGCGTTCCTTCTTCTTCACATCTCTTTTTGCTATGTTCTAACTTAGTAAGTACGTACAGTTGCTCAACAATCTGCATTTCATCACTAATGTCATCTGAAAACTGGTTCACTTTGTCTATAATCATTGCTTTTGCTGTGCTCATTTCTTCCTCCTATGCCAATAGGACTCTGATTATCAGCGTAGTTGTGCTTACAGTTTCTAAGGTTTATTCCTGCTTCATCAACTCGCACAGTGTCTTCTGTGCATCTTCATCAGGAGTAGTGGGCTCCCAGAGAATTCCCGCATTGTCATTCTCATATCTTGGAATCATATGCAGATGATAATGGAACACGGTCTGGCCTGCTGCCTCTCCATTGTTCTGCACTAAATTATAACCATCACAGTGAAGCTTCTCAGTGAAGCGAATAACCAGCTTCTTCGCAAGCTTCATTGCATCTGCAGCCACATTTTCATCAATCTCATACAGATTAGCATAATGTTCCTTGGGCAGAATCAGCGCATGACCCTTCGTTGCCGGTGCCGCATCCAGAATAACTCTGAACTGCTCATCTTCATACACAGTATTGGTGGGAAATACACCATTTGCAAGCTTACAGAAAATACAATCATCTCTCATAATTTGTCCTTCCATTCCATAATCGCTCTATTCTATTATTTGGCTTCACCTGAGAAATCAAATACCTGATCTAACATTCTTAACAGTCTGAAATCACCCTTCACTTGCATATCACCTGCCATAAATGCCCTCTGGAAAGTCATTCTTCCTGCGATGATTCCATCCATTACATCCGGATTCAATTTACAAAGCACATTGGGATCTTCTAAATTGCCGTAGTAGCAATTCAATTCACTGTCTGCAATCTCCACGATCAGAGATTTCTTCCGATCCTTCAGCATAAACTTATAGGTTGCATTCACGCTTCCATGAGGATCGAAATGTTCCTGGAAATCGGAAATATATATGGTACTCTCATCTACATCCCTATTCTCAAGCATGCCTCTGAACAGGCTGGTCAGTTCCTGAATATCTTCCTTCTGCTGCTGAACATAGGATTCGTCAGATGCGTACTTGCTCAGCTGCTCTGTCTCCTGCGGAGTCAGGGCAATATTGCTGGTTGCATCTACCATCTTCTTCACTGCCTGATTACTTGCAGGAAGGGATTTAGTCTTCTGAGAAATCGTTCTGTATAAATTCTCTGCCTTCTTCTCAATGATGGTCTGATATTCCGAATTCATCTCAAAGGACATCATATCGTCTACGTATCCACATAAACCACTGCAGGGAAGTCCGCCAAGAATCTCCCAGGCTACTGCCAAGCTGGTCTTGGCTTCTCTCTCTCCGGAAGTTGTAGACATGACAATAGGGCACATATAAGTCTTCGCAATCTTCTCCTTATTACCATAGAGCCAGCAGGCATCTAAGAACTGCTGCATATATCC
>JAZLHG010000145.1:0-1836 GCA_045616705.1 Lachnospiraceae bacterium
ATGATTGTACAAACGTCACCAAAATGATGTTAGACCAACAAAAATTCTGCTTAAATATATTTTAAGTGGAATTTTTGCGTTTGGTGCATTGATATTCGTAGTCGGTTGGTGGTAATATGTCCAGAAGTTCGTTAGGTGTAAATAACATGATACGATGTGGCAAGAATATGTGGAGTAGTAAAATGCGTAAATTATTATGTGTGATACTTTCAGGAACAGTATCTCTTATGACGCTGACAGGATGTTGCAGACATTAACCACCAGAATGGAACTGGGATTGTTCCCAGTGAAATTCTTCCTAGGGATTCTGGTTTATATGGTAGCAGCATATGGCCTGTCGGTATTAACATTTCGAAATAAAGAACTGGATTTTTAAATCAAGGTATCTAATAAAATGCAATCGCAGGTTACAAAACGTTTCACTCTGCTAACGTACTAGCGTATAATAAGTATGGGGTAAGTTTACACTTATTATATTGGGAAGGTTACTATGAAACAGCTGGAATTTGTATACGAGTCAAGCGAGCAGTTTTGCGGTTGCATGGAAGAACTGCAGAAGGAGATTGGCGACGGCAGTCATGCCATGTTTCGAATTTTCTCCGATCAGGTAACAGAGCGGAGCTTTAAGCAGGTAACGGATGTGCTGGATTATTATTTTCCGAAGGGGGAATATTTCGGATGCACCACCTGCGGGAATATCGTAAATTGTGATACGGTAGATGGCGTATCTGTGGTGTGCACCCTATTCGAGAAGGAAGATACAGGCGTACATGTGAAGCAGTACGACCTGACGGATCCTCTTCAGTCCATAACAGCAGATATTCTGGCTGAGGCTAAGGCAATTCCCAATCTGAAGGCCATCGAGCTATATTATACGATTTCTAATGTGAGCCACAGTGCGTTCTGCAGACAGTTGGAAGACATTCCTGATGATGTGCAGATTTTCGGTGCTATTTCCTGCAGTCTGGACATTGCGGCAACCGACAGTCTTGTATGTTCCAAGAACAATCCCATATCCGATCATTCTCTGATTGTCACATTCTATTCGGGTTCCGAACTCTACGTGGAATCCCTAAAGGCCACCGGCTGGAAGCCCATCGGTAAGCAGTTTGAGATTACCAAGGCAGCAGGCCAGGTGCTCTATGAACTGGACAATATCCCCGCATATAACATTTATAACAAGTATTTGAATATCGATAACAACGACAGGTTCTTTGAGAATACACTGGAGTTCCCTATTTTCTATGAGGACAATGAAGAGGAGATTCTGAAGGTTCCCCTTACCAGTAATGAGGATGCATCCATTACCTTATCCGGTGAAGTGGAAGTGGGCAAGAAGGTTCGTCTGTCATATGGTGATCCTCAGTCTATTATCAAAGTTATTGACGATGATGTGGATATTCTGCGTGATTTCGCTCCCGATGTGGTACATATTTTCTCCTGTGGGGCAAGGCGTACCTTCTGGGGCAAGGATTCCGCTACTTATGAACTGGATCCCCTTAGAGGAATTGCCCAGTCCAGTGGTTTCTTCTCCCACGGTGAATTCATTAAGACCCACAATCATTTGAATAAGCATAATGTTACACTGGTGTTGGCAGCCATGAGGGAAGGCGGCATTCAGGAGCAGAGAATCTGCAGAGTGACATCGGCAAGACCGGATGCCAAGAAGATTCCTCTAATTACCCGTCTTAGTACCTTCATTACAGAGACTACCAATCAGATGTACGAGGCCAATGAGAAGCTGAATCAGGAGCGTGAGCATTATCACAATGTTCTGACCAGAGGGTGTGACTATAATATTACCGGCGATCTGACAGAGAATCGGGTGCACGAGGA
>JAZLHG010000146.1:0-7488 GCA_045616705.1 Lachnospiraceae bacterium
CTCTGTCCCAATTAAGAGCCTATGGAGATGTGGTGGAGACCAAAATGAGTGCCTCCAACTGGGACGGCATTGATTATGAAGCGGTTCCCGCCAAGGCAAATATGAAATATGACAAAGCTTTTGAGAGACATGATCTCAAGAGACGTATGGCATATTGGGAAAAGGTGATTCTTGGAGAGGGCAAACTGAACGCAAAGGGCCTTATGCCCTATGAAATTGTTCATAGATTTGCCGGCGCAGGCTATTACGGTAGGGCGCTGAAGGACGATCTCCTTGCCGAGATGATGTGGAAGAAGATGAGCCAGGATGGATTTCAGAATGAGTGGGGCTTAGAGGATGCCATTGTTGTAGCTGATGGATCCGGAAGCATGTACACGAGAGTGTCCGGAGGCAACTCAGCTATGGCAATTGAAGTCTGCAACTCTCTGGCAATTTATTTTGCGGAGCAGCTTCAGGGTGTATTCCATAACAAGGCAATCACCTTTAGCAGAAGACCGCAGTTTATCGACTTCGCAGGCTGCAACAGCCTGAAGGATAAGCTGGAGGTTATGTATGCCCATAATGAGGTTGCGAATACTAATATCGAGGCTGTTTTCGATATGATTCTTAGAATGGCAAAATGCGAAAAGGTTCCCAGAGAGGAACTGCCCAAGCAGGTGCTTGTCATTTCGGATATGGAGTTCGATGTTGCAACGGAAACCAACGTTCAGGGTCCTGTAAACAGTACTTTGTTCAAGGTGATTGAGAGGAAATACACGGCAAATGGCTATAAAATGCCCCGCCTTATCTTCTGGAATGTATGTGGTAGAAGCCACACCATTCCGATGGTGGAGAACGGTGCGGGCCTGTGCCTGCTCTCCGGATTCTCTCAGAATGCCATGAAGATTGCGGCAAATCATTCCGTGAAGGATCCTTACAAGGCCCTGATTGCGGTACTGGATTCCCCCAGATACCAGCCCATTGAGGACGCCATCCAGCCGTATGCGGCTTGATGATGGCGTCGGGGATTTGACGCTGGGTAAGGCTGGCACTGATATTGTTCACCAGCATATGGAAAATTGTATGCAAATCTTATATAATTTAGGCAAGTCAATTTCGACAATTAACGATAATTCGTGTACATGGAGAAGACAATGGATATTATACCGGTTAGACAGGAATATTTATTCTCAGTGGCAGCGCATACAATGCGGGCAGTTGCAGAGCATACAGACAATAAGAGACGCCTGAATTATTATTTTGATGATAAGCTTGTGGTGACTAAGGTGATTGACGGTGGTGATTATTACACTGACGATGACTGTATTACGGAAGTTGTAGAGGAATACAGAAAAAGCAAAAAGGATGTGTATTCGGATCTGCTGAATCGCCACATGGATAAGATTGCGTTGACATCCAAGTCTCTGGAAGTCAAGTTGGTGAACTATGGCATTGTGATTAATGCAAGCGTTAAGATCGTCAAGGACTTCTATGAACTTGCGTTATATACTGACAACGAAGAGAACCACTTCAACGGTAGATTCAAAGCTGCTGATTTCTCAGAAGTATTGGAGAAAATGAGACTGTTCACCAGTACGCTGGGTGAAGTGAGCACAGAACTAGCGGACAAAATCAATATTCTCTCAAATGATAGAATTGAAGAAATTGTAAAATGGAAGGAATAGCATTATATTTGCATATAAGCTAGACAAAAGCGGAGACGTTCTTGTAAGAATATCTCCGCTTTGCGTATAATGAAGGCACTATGTCATGCATATAGTATCGTATATGAATGCGAGGGAAGGCACAATGAAATGTATGCGGTACCGTATATGAATGCGAGGAAAGGAACCATGCAAGGAATATTCTATGGTGTTGGGGTTGGCCCCGGAGACCCTGGGCTGATGACGCTTAGGGCGGTAAGAATCATAAAAGAGAATCAGGTTATTGCGCTGCCGGGAGTGGTCCCCAAGGATACAACGGCGTATCAGATTGCAGTGCAGGCAGTTCCGGAACTTGCGGATAAGGAATTGCTGGCCATAGATCTGTCTATGTCCAAGGACCTATCCGCCCTGACGGAAAGTCACAAGGCCGGGGCAGAGCAGGTTGCCGCTTATTTAAGAGAAGGCAGAAATGTGATATTCCTATGTCTGGGAGACCCGTCCATATATTCCACCTATACCTACTTGGAGCAAATTCTTCGTGAAGAAGGTTACAAAACAGAGATGATTAGCGGCGTTCCTTCCTTCTGCGCAGCAGCGTCAAGAGCCCACACTTCCTTAATTAGGTGGAATGAGTCCCTGACCATCGTTCCGGCCGTGCATCACGAAACGGAGTGCAGGGATGACGTGAATTATATCTATATGAAGTCCGGTAAGCGACTGGCAGACCTGAAGCAGACACTGTCAGAAACAGAGAAAGAGATTTACTGTATTGAGAACTGCGGAATGGAGAACGAGCGTGTGTACTTCGGTTTGGAAGAACTACCTGACGAGGCCGGATATTATACGCTGGTTATCGCCAGAAACAGAACATCATAAATTGTTTACTTTACTAGTAAATTGCTTCCCGCTCATGTAATATGATATGAGGGAAGTGATTACTAGCCGCATCACCACCGGATGAGAACCGCTAGATGACGGCAACTAAATGGGTAAAGAGATATCGTAAAGAGATATTAGGAGAAGCAGATGAAGAACTTTATTACGAAGACGATACTGGGAATGAGTATTGCAGCAATGGTTCTTACAGGAACCGGGGCAGTAAATGCTTACGCGAAGGACAACAGCGAGATTAAGCAGTTAGAGAAGAAATGGGTGGACCTGCAGGAGGATGCAGGCTGGAGATACGAGGATATCGTAGGTTGTGAATTCACCCCGGATGCTGCATTTAAGAAGAAGTACGATAACATTACCTCTGACATTAGTTTTGATCCGGATTTCCATTATTACTAAGATGCCAAGCTGGATAAGGGGATGACAGAGAAGCAGTTTAAGGATTCTTTTTTCGACTATTACAGAAACGATTCTGTAGCGGGAGCCGGCTTTAGTATCTTCGGAGATCATAATTACAATGATTTCTATGTTCACACACCGGATAACAAGTTTGTGAAGATCCTAGTAAGCCCGATGTCTATGCATATGGAGAAGCCGGATCACTATCAGGCAGACTATGATGGAGATGGCAAGGACGAGTTAATCATACAGCCCAAGGTGCTTCATGGAACCGGCTATATGGAAGATACGCTGATTATGGTTGATACGGACAAGTCCGGATCCTGGTATGCATACCACTTCAATGCGAAGTTATACGAAGATTATTTCAATAAAGTGGCATCCACAACCGTATCCAATAAGAAGGCCACGCTGAAATACAGAAATAAAGCACTTGGAGATCCCGTTCCGGTGAAAACAAGTGATGCCAAGTTCAGATTCGATTCTCTTGTGGGAATCTACCCGATTCAGAAGGAGATTTACGTATATACCAATCCCTTTGTACCTACAGAGGGCAATATGGATGGAATTGGCGAGTTCTCCCAGTACAGAATCTGGTTGAATGTGAAGTATAAGGGCGCAGGACAGTTTACGGTTACCGATTCTTTCTCACAGCTGAATCCTGACAAATATTATGAGAAAGCAGTGGAGAAGTTAAAAGAAGGTCTGTTCTACGGTTATATTGAGGGTCCTGCGGTAGAGACACCGATTCTTGTAACAACAGAGCATGTTGTAGAGGAGATTACCTCATGGGATCCCGACAGTCTGTATGATGGACACGCTTCACTCGACTGCAAGTTCTATCTGCTGAATGGTACATCCAGCCTTCGTATGGTCGAGAAATGGACTACCACATCAGCATATATGCCCCTGGCATTTACCGCCAAAGGTGTTCTCTATAGCAATCGATTCAGCAACACTGTTTATGATGTTAACGGCAGCAAGTTCGTTCCGATTGCCGGCATTGATCGAGGAACCGACGATAAGCTGGTATATACCAAAAGCACAGACGGCAAGACCTATACCAAGTGTACCGAGAGCGAATATGGCAAGCTCTTAGATGAATACGGTACAGCGCATTCCGTAGTTGTTCAGAAGAAGATGAAATATTAGACCAGAAACAGCACGATCAATTGATCGTGCTGTATTCTTTTGCGTTCTTCTCTACTGTGGATTTGGCAGTCCCGATGGCAGCGTTCAGGCAATCAAGGTCCGGCTGGATGTGATCGGGTCTGGCAAGGGTGCCCGTCCGCTTGGCAATTTCATAATTCGTTGCAATGAGCTGACCATGAGAAATTCTGTTCTGCATGGGCGTCTGCAGATGAGCGGTAATCATCTGGAGAACGGCTCTGGGCGAACTGCCGTGATTACCGAAGAATAAGTACATGAGCTGTCGAACCCCTTCCGCAGGCAGATCGTTAATGAGTTGCATCAGAGAGGCAAGAATTCTTGCATCGTTATCCTTCGGGGAGATCTTGTCCATGTTGGGATAGGTGCATTGCAGCAGATAAGGAATGGGATTCTTGTCCACCAATTTGAACCATGAAATGGCCTGGCCCACACTGGGCTCAGACACACCTTTCTCCCAATTCTGAATCGTTCTTCTGGTAACCTCCAACTCAAAAGCCATAAATTCCTGTGATTTACCGGATTCATTTCTGGTAGAACGAAGCGCTTCTGCAATCGTCATAGTAACATCTCCTTACACCGTATAAAGCATATACAACAACTGGTCGTATCCATTCAGATTCCCGTCTCTCAACTTCTTGGCCGCGTGATTACGGTATCTTTTCAGCTAATCATAGCACAATTCAATGAATGTACAAGAAAGAAAATGCACATTATGCGGACTATTTTCGCGCAAGCGAAAATAATTACTCATTCCGCCTGTAAAGATGTATCTTCGAAGGTACTGCGCACGGAGATTGATGCCCCTATTATGAATGTACGATTCATAGAAACGTGTGTTACAAGCAAGCACCGTTTAAACAGTTCATGATGTGAGCAGGCAGTTTTCACATGATTCATGGACGAAGCAAGCATATTTCAAGCAATGAATTGCAGGCGACTGCAGAAAGGAGAAAGGCATGAGAAGAATAAGCATCGGAACATTAATTATGGCATTGTTTCTTCCGTTATTGGTGGGTGGAATCTCGGCAGCATTGTCGGCGCAGGGAATGGTAGCCTACGGGAGCATGAACAAACCGCCGTTATCCCCGCCACCCTGGGTGTTTTCAGTGGCATGGACCATACTGTACCTCATGATGGGACTGGCATCGTACTTTGTGCTGGTGTCGGATGCGGATAATCGAAGTAAAGCCATGGCACTAATCATTTACACCATTCAGCTGGCAATGAATTTCATGTGGTCGATTATGTTTTTTAATTGGGGCGTTTATCTGACCGCGTTTGTGTGGCTGATCATCATGTGGGCCATCGTTATCCTGTGCGCATACCGATTCTACAGCATCAACAGAATGGCCACTTATCTGATGATTCCCTACATTTTATGGCTAACGTTTGCGGCCTATTTGAACATGGGATCCTATCTGCTGAATATGGACGGCAAGTAATAAGGAGGAGCGATTATGAGGAGCATCACAACATTTCATTTGCAATACGCGCATCGATTTTATGGGTTCTGCGGAGAGGCGCAATATCTGCACGGGCATACGGGAACCATGACCATTGAGGTAGAAGATTGTATTAATGATGGCGTGAATATGGTTTTTCCCTGCAACGAGATTAAGAAAATCGCCTGGTCCGTACTTAAGAATTTTGACCATGCACTGATTCTGAGAAGGGACGATCCGCTGCTACCGGCGATTATCGACGTCTACGCCAAGCAGGGCATTAAGGATGGAGCGCCGCAGAACACCATGAAAGGATACGCGTTTAAAACCAGTCTTGCAGAGGCTTACCCGGATTGTCGGTTGGTCGTAACCCAGGAGACCATGACCGTGGAAGGCATGATCAAACTCACTTACGATCTGCTGAAGGACAAGCTGAACATCTCCCGGATTACTTTCGTCAGCGGCGATAATACCGCAACAAACGAGTACCCGGTATGCAGGACCATGGATAGATGTCCATGCTGCGGCATTGCACTGGACGAGAGAGGCGTATGCCAGAAATGCGGATATGTGAGCAAACTGTAGAGGGATTTAGGAATAGAATATGATATACTAGCCTTATTAAATGATAAGGTGATTAGTATGAAGCGAGGTATTATTGTAGGAGCAGCTCCCCTTGGCAGGGAAAGTAAGCTGCTGAAGGATTTGCTCACAGGCGCAGAAGAATTCTATACGATAGCTGCAGACGGAGGAATTCGATATTTCATGGAGCAGAACATCGAGCCGGATCGGTTCCTGGGCGATCTGGACTCCTTCGATGAGGTCTATTTAGGCCGGGTGAAGGAGCAGTTCCCGGACCTTAGTACGGATTTCGTATCACCGATTAAGGATGATACGGATGCGGAACTGGCTGTGAATACAGCAATCGAGATGGGCTGTAATGAGATTCTGATTTTTGGTGGTCTGGGCGGAGATCGAATCTCACATACCATTGCCAACATGCAGCTGATAGATGGTTACTATGACAAAGGCGTTAGAATCACCCTGTATGGGCCGGGCATCAAAATGTTCATGCTATCGGATGGAGATGAAGTGGTATACCCGACTAAGAAAGAGGGCTTCTTATCGGTGTTTGCGCTGTCCCCCCAGTGCGAGGCCGTTAGCCTGACAGGGATGAAATACAATTATGAAGGTTCCTTAAATAGCAAGCGAGCATTAGGCGTTAGCAATCAGCTTATGCAGGATGGAGCGCGGATTGCCGTCGGCAAAGGTGACTTGCTGGTGGTGGAGGAACTGGAGTAAGAACAATCGGATGAGCTTGTACCGGAAGTATCGGAAGAGCCTGTGTCGTAACTGTCTTATGCAGTACAAGAGGTATAAGAAGTATCGTATGGGCACATTATGGATTCGGCGGATAATCGCCGAATCTGTAATGTGCCTTTCTATTTGGAAAGATGTCGATATTGGAAAGATGTCGATATTGGAAGGATGTCGATATGGTCGACTTACCAAGCATCGAGAATGTGAAATATGTCGGATTCGCTGTCGAATGCTAATTTGGAATTGGTGACTAACATCGAATCTAATATTTTGATAGTTATCGATGCCGGAAATTCCATTAAAAAAGGGAGAGCAACATCGATAATGCTAATTGTGAGAAACCCGATGTCGGAAATTCGATTATAAAAGGAAATTCGACATCGAGAATTGTGATTACAATAATTGCGATGTCTAGTGAATAACAATAATAGAAAATTCGACATCGATATTACATCAAATGCAATTCTCGATGAAGCTCAACCACACAACGAGGCCAATATGCGTAGCTAACGATAATGGCACCAGATAATGGCACCAGATAATGGCATCAGATAATGGCACCGCCCCTATGTGTAAAAAAATGTACATACCACTGTGCTATTACTATGATAGACAATTAACAC
>JAZLHG010000147.1:0-5072 GCA_045616705.1 Lachnospiraceae bacterium
GTTATGCGTTATCAGGTAGTAAGACCCTTCAGACAGTTGTAATGGAGGAGGGCGTTCTGAGTCTAGAAACAGGTTTGTATCAGGACGATACAAATCTGACAGAGGTTAGCATTCCGAATTCCGTGAAATCTATCGGACCGGATGCTTTCTTCGGATGTAATCATTTGACTAAGTTATCGATTCCTTCCGGAGTTGAACTAATTGCTGACGGGGCATTTTCCTGCTGTGACAGATTGAGTGAGCTAATTGTTGATGGGGAAAATCCCTATTATAAGGTGCAGGCGGATCGGAATGGTAATGTGTTATTTAGTAAGGATGGTACAGAACTCATTGCGGCACCGGGATTATTTCATGTAAGTTATCAGGTTCCGGAATATACGACGCAGATTCATGACCTGGCATTTTATGGAAGTTATACAGAGATGATCAGTGAAGGTGTTGCCATTGGATATGGTCTAAAAGAAGTGACTTTCCCTAAATCTCTTCAGTATATTGGAAATGGTTCGTTCCTAAATTGTAATCGGCTTCAGGAAATCAATCTGCCGGATGGACTTACGTTTATTGGCGAAGCAGCATTTGGAATGACTATGGAGACAGAGGACAGAATTGAGGGTAAGTATAGGAACCATTACCTGGACCGGATGACGATCCCGGCAAGTGTTAAGATTTTTGGTAAAGATGCGTTGCAGGGATATGAAATTGGCAGAATTGAAGATTATCGAAAGAAGGCAGAGTAATGATGAAGTGTCGTATCAATATAATGATCATGCTGATTTGTCTATGCATTTTGTCAGCTTGTGGGAAAGAAGCCCCGTTAGCGAATCAGGAAGGGCTGCCATCCGACGAAACGGTAATTGAAGATGTGATTGAAGGGGTGTCGGAGGGGACGGATTCCGAAATCGATTTAGTGTATACGGAACCTAATGACATAGAGATGGATGTTCAGATGGAAAATGTAGAAGAGATTGAGATTTCACCACAGGAATCCTTTTATCTACCCACCGAATGGACGATGATTCATGATACGTTCGACAAGATGAAGACAGAGTCACATATCGGAAGAACGCTGGGTTCTTTTGCGGAACTGGGCTATAACTGTAACATTGATCTGTCGCTTGTTATTGAATCAGGACAAATGATGGATGGAATTGTTCTTAGCTATGGAGATGAGGAGAAATTTTCGGTAACCGTTATGAATATTGCTGACGCATCTCAAGCGGCTTCAGAGTGCTATATTATCAGTGCACGGTTTCGAGCAGGAGAGTATGGGGGAGAAATGTACCCGGGAGCGTATGCACTTGGTACTCCTGTTAGGGCACAGCTTAGGAAGCAGTTTGGTACCCCGATTGAAGAAAGTGAACAATATCTTGTCTATGATGCTGTCGCCAGTGAAGTATCTATGTTTTTCTGGTTCAGTGAATTAAAACAGAGGTATCAACTATCAGAGAAAATAATATGCAGGTTGGAGTTTGATCAGCAGGTTTTAACAGAAATCAGATTTGAGGATCCTAAATTAATCTATCGTTATGAAGAGAGTGCGGATGCTCCGGTTAATCAATATGAAGATATGACTCCGTCAGTAATGGAAGTCCTTGAACCACTTGAGTAGTAGTTCAGGGACTTTTATTTATAGATTAATCTGAATTGGATTAGCAAGTCTGTAACTCTTGTTGTCGGAGAACATGACTTCAAACTGTAATTGTGCATTGCAATGCTGATCTAAAAGCATGCTCTGCATAATCAGTACATCCCGATCACCTATTGTTTTCGTTCCGGCCATATAAAGTGACTGATTGAAATCTGTGTCAGGATAAAAACGTAGATAGTCATACCAGAAATCTGCATCTTCTTCTGAAGGAGATAGTACAGTAGAGAAATTTAAACGAGAAGATGATGCAAGAATGCTATCCTCAAGTCCCCTTTCATAATGGAAAGTTAGATGCTGGTTGTCGTCAGGTTCCTCATTATCAAAACCAACATAGATTCGTTCTCCGTCAAGGCAGGAATAAATGTGGAAGTAAGAGGTATATTCGGGATTGGTTGATGTTTCATATACAGACTGTACAATTAACTGCCGATGGTCGCCAAATAAGTGGGCTGAAGTAATATAGGGATCTATTTCCTTGGCAAAATTGTGATGAATGGAAATCTCATGACTGTCTCCGAATATCACATCCAGATGATAGACATTTAGAAGCTCAGCATCCATTGTGATTTTCACTCTGTCTACGGTTCCGTCCAGATCATAATCCTGATTGACAAATCGTTCATGACCGGTCCAGTTGGTTAGCTCATCAAGGTAACCGGTAAAAGAATGCTGATAGAATGCAAGGGATTCATGCTCGTCTTCAGCCAGTGCATCGGGATTAATGACGAATTCTGATTCAGAGACCGGTTCTTCTGCGGTATCTTGGACGATGTCGGTAACAGGAGTCTGCACGGTAGCTTGTGCATCTTGTACCTTTCGATCAGCGGATTTGTTTTTGAACATACTGTTCGTGATTGTGAAGGCTGCAATTGTAAGCAGAAGAACAGAACCGGCAACAATGGGCAGCAGGCGTTTTATTTTCCTTGATTTGGGCGAAGGATTTATGGACTGAACAGAGGCCGTGGGATTCCCATATACCATCTTAAGATCCTTCATGAGTTCTTCAACGGTCTGGTATCGATCCTTTGCAAAAATGGCCATTCCGCGAGCAATAATGTCACTGAAATTGGCAGGACAGTCGGGAAGCAGTGTTTTAAGCGGTACTAACGGGTCCTCCATTGCATAAGCGCGTTCCAGGGAGTTAATCGGTATCTGACCGCTTATTGCATAGTAGATGGTTGCACAAATGGAATAAACATCGGTAAACGGACCTTGAGAACCACGGGAATTATACTGCTCGATGGGAGCAAATCCGGGCTTAAGGACAACGGATAAACTTCTGGTACCGTTTAGTGATACTTCTCTGGCGGAGCCAAAATCAATCAGTACAAGGTTCCCGGTAGAAGAGAACATCATATTATCGGGAGTAATATCTCTGTGAATTAAGTTTTCTTTATGGATTCGGCCCAAGGGTTCAAGGACTGGTAGGAAAAGCGAAATGGCTTTATCGGAATCAAGCACTCCGTTTGACGCAATATACTCTTTGAGATTGGGACCGGGCTCAAATTCCATAATAATATAGGCGGTGTTGTTGGCTTCACAGTAATCATGAACATGCACAATGCCGTCTTCTTTATTAAATTTGGCCAGTACCTGGGCTTCTCTGATAAATTTCTTCTTCTGTTCGTCTACGTTCTCGGTTTCGTCCTGTGTGGGAACGATATTGTGAGAGACACTGTCATTTCGATTTACACATCCGAACATATAGAATTCTTTGATGGCTACTTTATAATTCAGAAGATTGTCATAGGCACTGTAAGTAATGCCGAAACCACCTTCATTTAACACACGACCGATATAATATCGACCGTTTAAGGTGCATCCCGGCTTAAGCTGGTGTGCTTCTACGTGATATGCAGCTGGTTCAAACCCACAATGAGGACAGACTGCCTCTCCATTCAGGGGTGACATACAGTTATAGCATCGTTCCATGGATGATCCTCCGAATTCCTTCTCATTATACCATTGTTTACTCTGTATGAAAATCAGGTTCAGAGCAGATGCTACATTAAAGGTGCGCTAAGGATACTTCCTTAGAAATGAATGAGTAAAGGAGATTCGACTATGAAGAAAACAAAAATGAAACTTGCCAAGTTAGTATCTGCATTGTTGGCAGCAGTGGGAATTCTGGCTATGATGGATCTTACTCCTGTTAAGGCTTACTCGGATTCCGAAATCACACAGTTAATCAATAGCTACAAAGGAGATCTAAACGGTAAATATTGGAATAAGGGTGTGACGGGAACTACAGATATTCTGTTTGCAACAACAAATTCCCCTTGTCCGGGTTCGGATCGTGCTCACGGGTGCACTTCCAATACTTATAACAACGGATTCTATATTGGATCTCAGTGTGTGGGTTTTGTGAGAAGTTTTTCCCATTATCTTTTTGGCAGTCCCTATGATAAGTGGACTACCGTTCCCTATAACCAGGTAGGACCGGGAGATGTAATTTCTACAGGAGGTCATGTGGCACTGGTAAGAGAGCGACAGGGTGATGTGATTTATGTTGCCGAATGCTGGGGAACCTCTTACTGCAAAATAAATTATGGATATTATAACGGCAATAATGCCAACAAGACGATTTCGCAGATTGTAGCCAACTTCCGTAATGTTACGGTGTATCGTCATCCAGGCGGAGCTACATCTGTTAATACCAATAAGACACCCAGCATTTCATCAAGTGAAGTGAATGCACCGGAAGGAACACTGAAGCAGGGTGCCAATTTCGGACTTAGAGGAGTGGTCTCAACAGATTGTGGTACATTGAGCATTGAAGGTGGCGTTTATGATCGAAATAATAATCCTGTAAACGGTTTCGTGAACAGTTATTCATCTGCAAGCGGTTCCATTAATGTGAGATCAACACTAAATAATTATGTGGTCTTTAATCATTTAACTCCCGGTGATTATCAGTACATTCTGAAGGCACATGCCCAGAATGGCAATCTTTCAGCGGACAGAGAGTTGATTCGAAGCTATTTCACCGTTCAGGGTAATAGTCCTACACCGACTCCGGCAGAGGATCCTACTCCGCAGTTAACAGTCAGTTCTGTCGTAGCACCAAGTGGCGTACTGAGACAGGGAGCCAATTTTGGTCTTCGCGGAGTTATTGCAACAAACTGTGGACAGATTGTTAATGTGCAGGGATATGTATATACCGAATCCGGTAGCAGGGTTCCCGGATTTGCATCAATCTACAATGATTATACAAGTAAATTTGATTTGAGAAGTTCTATCAATGATGATTTCATCTTCAATAACCTTCAGCCGGGAAGTTATCAGTATGTGATCAGTGCTACAGCAAAATGCGGCAGTAAGACAACCACGCAGGAACTGATTCATACCTATTTCACAGTTGAGAGCACAGGATATTCAGCACCAACTCCGATTAAGCCTACGCCTGATACTCCGGATCCCACAC
>JAZLHG010000148.1:0-13270 GCA_045616705.1 Lachnospiraceae bacterium
TCTGCTTGTAAGGCAGATGCTCTCCCAGCTGAGCTAAGATCCCGTAGAAAACTTACTTGACTATATTACTGTACAATCAAGTAGTTGTCAACCATAAAATTTATTATTTTGCAAAGCGGGATTCTCCCAATCGATCTCCCATTCTTACGGGTACTTCCGTACCGGTATTCATAAGCGCTTCATATTCATAATCGAAGGATACCGTATCCTTCTTCATAAGTAGAATCACAGTAGAACCACCATAAATAAAGTAGCCTTTCTCATCTCCTCTTGCAAATACATTTATCTGCTTATCGTTAACAATTTTGCCTACAAGCAGTGCACCAACTTCAATCTGAACCGCATCTCCGAAGTGATCTGTATGAAGAACTGTCATTTCTCTACTGTTCTGAATAAATACCGGACAACTCTCAAGGGCAATAGGGCGAACGGTATGAAGAATACCGGGAATAAATTTATTCTCTCCAACTCTTCCACTGTCAAAGAAACCATATCTATGATAATGATTCACGCACAGTCTGTACACCAGGCAATAACCATCCGTATATTCTCTTGCCAGTTTATCATCCTGCAGAAGGGATGATATGGTATATCTACTCTGCTTCACCGGCAGAACCGTCAAATCGTTGATTCTATATAAACTGAGCAGACCGTCGCAAGGCGCACAAAGTGCATTCTCATCCTCATCAAAGGTTCGAAGACCGGGCTTAATACGTCTGCAGAAGCAATCATTAAAGCATTTAAAGTTGTCGGATTCAAATTCATCCAGACAAATTCCGTTCTTCTTCACAAAGGATGGAATCAGAAATTTAGACAGCCTAGAATCTAGAAACTTACCTACAGTCTCCGAAACGCTTGGTTGACATAATATTTTAAGAATAGATCTTCCAATTGCTGTTTTATACAGAAATCTTAACATCTAACCATTCCTATCTACATTCTTACTTGAAGTATCTGATAATCATCAGAATCACGAACTCAATGGCCCCGATACCAATCATAACCAGGATACCCTTTAACGTAGGCTTCTTAATCTTCAGTTTGGAGATAAAGAGACAACCTGTAATAGCCATAGCCACAAAATAGAGAAGGGTCATATCCCTAAGCGTTAAGAAATCAAGGAGCATAATCGCCGGGAAAATAAGTGCAGCTGAAGTTACGGGAAGTCCCTCGTAGTATTTACGCACGCCACCCTCCGTCTCCTGTCTCTTCTCTTCCTGCACATTAAAGTATGCAAGACGAATCATTGCAACAAGTACATACAGCATCAGAATTAAGAAGAAAATAATAGGACCACCAAAGCTATGCCAATCACTTGTAGGCGGAACAGGCTTGCCCGCATACGAAGAAGACATTGACAACATTGCCTCACCGATACAGGCCGGAAGAACACCGAAAGCTACCAAATCCGATAAAGAATCAATCTGGATACCGAACTTACACTCATCATCGGTTCTGTCGGTTTTCATACGGGCAACTTTACCGTCAAATGCATCACAGAATCCGCAGAACAGCAGACAGAAAATACCGATATAAGGATGTCCCTCTCCGTTTAACGATGCAAAAATTCCAAATCCTGCAGATACCAAAGATAAATATGTCAAAATAACCGTATAATTATAATATCCAATCATGATTCACTCTTCTCCTGTTTAAGATGATCTTTGACTCTTCTACTGAAGTAGGAAATTGCCACAATGAGAATACTCAATATGACACATCCGTAAAATGAAATGCTTCGACTTAATAGGTCCAGATTAATCGCAACATCATTGCCCATCATAACTCCTACGCCATCAAGAAGCAGATAATCCGATATTCCCATAGCGCCGGGAATGGGAACGCAAGTGGAACCAATGGTTACAAACACCTGAGTAATCCATACGGAAAGGGTCTGACTTAAGCTTCTGCCCATTCCGAGAAATACGGTAGCCGGAACACAAATCTGGGCTACCCGTTGAATCAGGTTAAAAACAAATGCTTTGAGAATTACCTTTTTCTTACCTTCCAGCTGCAGAACAAAACCTTTGTAATCCTCTATAATTTTTGTAATCTTGTTCTCCCAGTATTCTTTCCTTCTCAGGATACGAATCTTGTGGAGAAAATAAAATACGCTGCTTAAAATCCTATTTAGAATAGATTCCTTCTTCATAAGAAGAATAAATCCAATTACCAGAATCGCAAGTAACAGATAACCGATTACAATCAACGTCTTGGAGAACCCATTAAAGTGCATAAACACACTTGGTCTGATAATTAGTGCCAACACACCTACCACCATAATGGACACGGTATATAACGTAAGATTCAGAATAAGACTTAGCGTCACTACCGCCGCAGGTATTCCGTCTTCTAACATAAAATAAGCACATGCAGGCTGGCCACCGGTTGCGGAAGGCGTAATTGCAGAGAAGTAAATATCCGATGCCGAATATACAATACCCTGTTTAAACTTCCGACCATATCCAAACCCTCTTACAATCGTAAGGATGGCCATTGCCTCACTGAGAATAAAAATCACCATTAGCATTACAGCAAATAGCAGCCATAACGGATTGGCAGAAGTAACGTAATCTACGAATTGTTCAATTGAAAAATGATTTGCCTGTGAAATAACGGCCCATATACTCACCGCCGCAATAATCAGTGTAGCCAAAGACCATAACAGTTCTTTTTTCTTACTCAAAACACTCTCCTAATGAAAACATCAGAGAACATTTTACCATAAAACATGCATAATTGACCAGCAGTTTAACCCATTAACCAGGAATCCGATTCTGAATGGCACCCAGAACCCTTTTCTTATCAAGCGTCCACTTTGGCTCTATCAATAGGGATTTCGGTGGGTCTCCCGTCATACGATGAACCACCATCGAATCAGGAAGTTGCTCTACGCATTTGTGTAACATAGCAACATATTCTTTCATGGAAGGAATCTTAAAATAACCATTTATGTAAACCTTCTCCAAATCGGTTCCCTTAAGAACCTGAAGCATTTGAAGTTTAATTCCTTGAGATCCTGTCTGTACCACATGCTCTACTGTCTGCAACATATCATCTTCGGTCTCGCCAGGCAGAAATAGAATAACATGTGTGATTGTATGAATGCCTACTTGATTTAAATTTGAAACAGCCTGATCGTATATAACGGTGTCATATCCTCTTCTTATAAACTGAATACTGTCCTTCTTCACTGTTTGCAGTCCAAGTTCCACCCATACCGGTTTCACCACATTTAATTCTCTAAGCAAATCAAGTACTTCTGCCCCCAGGCAGTCCGGTCTGGTTGCAATGGACAATACAGCAATGTCATCCCGACCTACCAGTCGGTAAAATAATCTGCGCAGTGTTTCTACCGGTGCATAAGTATTGGTGAATGCCTGAAAGTATGCAATATACTGATGGCCTTTATATTTATCGGCAACTCTGGCCTTGGCCTCTGCTATTCGTTGTTCCAGTTCATCATCATCGATATCATCCGTTATTCTAACAGCAAAATCTCCGGACCCATCTGCCGAACAGAAAATACAGCCGGATTCCCCTAAGGTCCCGTCCCGGTTGGGACAGCTGAATCCGGCATCAAAACAAATCTTATATAATTTACTTCCGTATGTCTGCATACAGAATTCACTGGTCGTAATCACTGCTTACCTCGTATTTCTATCATCAGTACCGTAACCATTTCTTCAGTCGTTCCCCCGGAACAATCATAACCAGGAGCTGCCACAACGCAAAAAAGACTGCCAGCACAATGATTCTAATCCCAAATGCCTGATACCAGGTGGGTGAATTAGAAAACAGCTGATATTTATGAATCCATGTTCCACCCCAGGAATTGGATGCAAAATCAAATCCCAGAATCAAAAGAGTATGACGTCCAATATAAACAAAAGGTTTCAGCATGGCGATGCACACCTTCTCCAAATAATGCAGAAGAAGCAACAAGCCATAGGTAACCATACTGGCGCTGACAACCGTAAGGGGCACGATTCCAAATCTGGCCACGCTAATATCCACCCACAGATCACGATTATTCAGAAATACCATAATCATTCCCACAAACAGTAGCGCTGCTGATAATCCTACTAATTTCACATTACCGCTAAACTTCTCTGTATCTTTCGTAATTCTACCGGTTACATCATAACCTCGGAACAAATATCCCATTTCCAGAAACAGAAGTCCCATACAAACAGTATGAAATGTAAACGGAAGAATAACACCCTCCAGGAAAGCAGACACTACAACACAAATTGCAAAAATAATGCCGCGAACGGTAAAAGCAGGGATCTTACGAATCAAATAAAATAGGAATAATGCAATTGCCAAAGATACCAGGAACCATAGCGGTCCGCAACAAGGCATGTTCGCCGGATCCACTTTCAGAATGCCAATTACAAATCTCAGCATTTCACCCTTCGGCGGAAAGATGTGATTCTCATCCACAAACCAGATATGTATGAGATGAAGTACCAGATTGACGACAGACAAAACACAGTACGGAATGAGATATTTCACAGCAATTCGCTTCATCTGCTCCACTACCGGCCTCTCCGTCTCCGTATCCTTATATAAATACCCTGAAATAATAAAGAACAAGGGCATGTGAAATCCAAAAATCAAGTTAATAAAAGGCGGATTATTATGTCCAATAAGAACCAGCAGAATTCCAAGACCTCTTAATGCATCAATATACAGTTTTCTGTTTACATTCGTAGCTGTCATATTGTTTCTAATTTCTAAACATGCTTCCTAAACGCTTAGTGGTGCTTATCAGCAAAATACTCTTCTATTCTGTCATGAAGGTTCATATCTTTAACGACTTCGTGCAACTTACCGCTCTTGATCAAATCTGCAATCTTCAGCTTATCACCGGTAAACTTCACCTTGGAAATACGCTGTACTGCTTTAAGATGCAGTCTGTTCTGGTTCTGAATCATACTTGCCACAGCATCTGTCATATGATTCTGGAAGTTATCGTCCATCGCCTTTACACGACGCTGGAAATCCGTAAGTGCAGATACGGTCAGTGTAAAATCACAGGACAGAATGCCAACTAACACAAGTGCTGCCAAATTGGTACCCCAGCCCGGAAGAGTCTCAACAAGTCCTGCAAAAAAAGGAATCAACATTTTCATGACCAAAATAGCCGCCGCACCAAAGGCAATGGATGTAGGCACGCTGGTGCGTCCATTGATATTAAGAGGAACATTACTGTAGTCCCACCATCTTGCGTGGAATAACTTCTCAAGAACATAAGACGTAGGGTATTCCAACACCATACTTACCACAAATCCTACCAGAAAAATCATCCAAAAAGGAAGGTTGGTTACCCCCTTAAGGGTCGCAATCTGATAGAGCGCCAGTCCCATAATGCCACCAAATCCGTATATCGGACAAAGAGGACCATACAGGAAACCTCTGTTGGCCCACTTTTTCTCACAGGCTGAACAATAAATACTCTCCCAGATCCAGCCCATTACGCTAAATACAATAAACAGAATCACATAAGTATTCATATTACTCACCTTCAATAATTGCTAAAGCAAGAATACCAATAATAACAAGCGTTATGAAGAAATACTGTTTCTTAGTTAATTTCTCTTTCAAGAAAATTCTTGATAAGAGTAAGGATACTACACATACAGAAGACATAATCGGTGCAGCAATGGCACCATTACCGCTCATAGCATATACATATGTCAGCTGACCTGCAGTCTCACATACAGCGGCAATCCCCTTATCCTTCTGCATTTTCACATTAAACTTCACACCTCGTGCCATCATAAAGATTAGCAATACAACTGCCACTACGAAGAAGGACAATTCATAAGAAGTATTGGCAACAAGTTCAATGGTCTCCTCTGTTACACCTGTAATCGGAGTGGTCTCCATATCCAGGAAAATAATATCCAGAAGTTCTCCAAGTGCATCTAAAATTGCATAGCAGAACGGCATTGCAAACGCAACAATGGCCATTACTTTACCAAGTTTCTTTCTACGGTCGGTATCTCCTGTTCTCTCAAGAAAACCAACGCCAAGAATACCGATTACAATAATGATAATTGCGACAACAGTACCACCGGTAATGGTCTCGTGCAGGAATAATACACATAACAATGTACACATAGCACCTGATGTATTCTCAATAGGATCGGAAATAGATTCTTCTATAAATCTCATTCCAAAATAAGAGAGCGCCATGGACACGATATAACATAATGAAACCGGCAGATACTGAATCAGATGCATGGGTCTGAATCCAATATCCTGAGTTAAAATGGTAAACAGCGCATGGATTCCCATTACAAAACCAACACATACGCAAATCTTCAAATGAGAATACTTCTCATCCGGTCTTGCTCCCTTCTTATAAAACAGTTCCGCAACACCCCATAACAGCGTTGTAGCCAGTGTAAAAAACAACCACATTTCTATTTCCTCCATTAAATCGTCATTGGTTAAAATCATATCTTAAGTAACCATAGATTGCAACCAAAATCATATCATGAATTAGTCTATACTACCTTCTTACTCAACCATTTTCCTGAAAGGATTCTGATAATATATAGTAGTCCTCTTCCAAACCAGTCCACAAACATACCAATCCAAACACCCAGTATTCCAAGGTTGAAATAGCGAATCAGAATATAGCTCACAATAACTCGCCCAATCCACATGGATATAATGCTGGCAACCATGGTATAGGTTACGTCACCCGCTCCACGGAGCGCATTAGGAAGTGTATAGCTTAGCGGCCACAAGAACAGGGATACCACGCTGAACACTCTAAGGACCTGCACTGCGGTAGCAGTTGCTTCTATAGATAAGGAGAACAATCCAACAATGTATGGTGCCAGAATAAACAGCAGAATCTTGCAAGCCCAGTCGCATAAATAGGCAAGTTTCAGCATATGCCTAAGATCAGAGGTTGCTCTCTTCGGGTCGGATGCTCCGATATCCTGTCCGATAATGACTACCATGGCCATTCCAATGGTCACACCGGGAATATTAGGAAATTCAACAATTTGGTATGATATGGAATTGGCAGCAATCGCTGTTGTTCCCAGCGTAGCAATCACACTGGTAAGCACCAGCTTGCCCATATGAAACATGCCGTTCTCAATTCCACTGGGGATTCCCATCGCCAGAATCTTCTTAAGAAGGAACGGTATCGGCTTAAACTTCACATCCCCTTCTCCGTCTCTTCGCCTGCGCTTCTCCAGTAATACCTTCATGGTAATTCCGGCAACCGCTCTACTAATTAAGGTTGCAAACGCAACACCCATAACACCCCATTTCATCACAAATACCAGAAAGGCGTTTAGGCAAACGTTCATGACATTCATGACGAAGCTGACCTTCATGGCCGTCTTGGTATCTTCATAACAGCGGAAAATAGCAGCCCCCGCTGTATAGAGCCCCCAGAACACAAAAGAAACAGCTGTTATCAAAAGATAAGTAACGGAAGCCTCCATAACATCTTCTGCAATTCTGCCAAACAAACCTCTAAGGATTGACTTTCCTGCAAGGAGGAATATTACGGTTACAAGAATCGCAAAGGAATTCATCAGCAGTTCCAACTGCTTGCAGGACTGGGAAGACAATTCCTTGTTGTGGTCACCTAAATACTGGCTGATTACCACGATACCGCCTGCCGCAAATGCCGCCATCACCTGAATCACCAACAAATTGATGCTATCAACCAGCGCAACGCCGGACACTGCAGCCTCTCCTACCTTGGACACCATAAAGGTATCGACGAAACCCACACTTACCGTGAGAAGCTGCTCTAAGATCAGAGGAATGATTAATTTAGTAATACGTCTCTTTTCCATCTACACTTCTATCCTCTCTCGTATGCGTGGGTCCAATCACTTCTTAACAGCCAAATTGTAAACACAATGGAGCTACAGGTCCAGGTAAGGGGGTAACACCAACTGATTGTGGTAAACTTCGGAACAATTCGAATTGCACAGGTAACGTAGATAATACGTACTACGCACCAAAAACTGAGCATAGTCACCATCGGAACAATGGATTTGCCACACCCTCTCATAATACCTGCCGTCAAATGGGAGTAAGCCAGCAAGAAATAAAAAAATGCAACCACATGAACATGCATCAGTCCGTATTGAATAATTTCATCGGAATCCACAAAGAATCTAAGTATGGGGTCATCAAATGCAAGAAACAGAAATCCGGTCAATTCTGCAAGCACCACGCCAAGAATCGTGCTAAACCAGGCACCTTTCTTCGCTCTGTCATAGTTACCTGCTCCCAGATTCTGACTAATATAGGTCGGAATTGCCATGGAAATACTCATAATCGGAATAAATACAAAGCCCTCGACTTTGGAGTAAGCTCCCATTCCGGACATGGCAAAAGCACCAAAAGAATTAATATTGGTCTGCACCACCATATTTCCAATAGAAATCACTGAATTCTGAATTCCCATGGGCAGACCCTGATAAACAATCTGACGAAGCATGTCCCGATTGTATGCAAAGATTCTTCCGGGTACCAGTTTGAAATCCTCATAGAACAGACTCATATGAATGAGACAGAATACAGCTGATACGCCCTGAGAAAATACGGTTGCAATTGCCGCACCGGCTACACCCATGCCAAAGCCTGCTACCAGTACCAGGTCCAGAACAATATTAATAATAGAAGAAAATACTAAATATAGTAACGGATGAAAGCTGTCACCAATGGCACGCATAACTGACATGCAGGTGTTATACATTACAGTGGTTACAATTCCTCCGAAAATAATTCTGAAATACAGCACGCTGTAAGGAAGCACTTCTTCCGGCGTATGCATAATTCTAAGGAGAGGTGTGGTAATAAGCAGACCGATTACCGTTGCAATCACAGAACAAATGATACCGAAGAGAATATTGCTGTGAATAGACTGGTCAAGTCGTTCCCGGTCTCCTGCCCCGAAGTATTTCGATACCACGATGCCGCCACCGGTACCAAGCCCGGTTAAGAAACCGATAATAAAGAAACTTAGGTTACCGCCTGAGCTTACCGCCGCAAAAGAATTATTATCCGCGAAATTACCTAGCACCCAGGCATCAGCTACGTTGTAGAGCTGCTGCAGGAGCTGTCCGATAAAAATCGGAATACAAAATGTAATAATACCCTTTACAATAGAACCGTTTAACAGGTCAATTGTCTTGGTTTTTCTCATAATTCATCCTCCGGAAAATAACAAACTATTCCGCATTGATTTACATACCAAAAATCAATATAATATGTAAGTGGCAAATGTGCAAATATAAGTTGAACGGATTCGGTATTTCCGTTTCTGTTAAAGGAGCAAAAATGAACACAAATCTTGACAAAAAAAGATGGATTATTCTGATTTCATGTTGTCTGATTAACTTATGTATCGGATCAACATATGCGTGGAGTGTATTTTCCGCAGCTATTGCGGATCACTTCAATAACGTGCTTGGCATGGGCATTACTACCGGCGATTTAGCAATTGCCTACACGGTATGTAACGCAGCCGGACCTGTAACCATTATTGCAGGTGGCTGGATCAATGATAAAATCGGTCCCAAGCTTGTAGTTCTGATTGGCGGCGTTCTCTTCGGTCTTGGCATGTTCTTATCAGGATTTGCAACTTCCGTTGGATTCCTGATTGTGACCTATGGCCTGTTATGCGGATTCGGACTGGGTCTTGCTTACGGAAGTACCATTTCTACCTGTGTGAAGTACTTCCCTGATAAGCGTGGTCTGATTGGTGGAACCACCACAGCGGTTTACGGATTATCTTCCGTTATTCTTCCTCCGGTAGCTTCCAAGCTCATTTCTGTATGGGATGTTACAGTTGCATTCAAGGCAATTGGCGTTGTGTTCTTCGTGGTAATCATCGCTTGTTCCTTAATCTTAGCGCCCTGTCCTGCAGGATATGTTCCCACCGGCTATGTACCATCTAAGATAACCGCCAACAAATCCAGTGTGGAAGATAAGACCTGGACACAGATGATTAAGACTCCGATTTTCTATGTTATGCTGATCCTGTTAATGTGCGGTGCGTTCTCCGGTATGATGATTATCTCACAGGCATCACAGTTAGCACAGAATATCGTAATGATGACACCTGCAGCTGCAGCGGTTATTGTATCAACCCTCGCACTGTTTAATGCTTTTGGTCGATTGGCTTCCGGCACACTCTCCGATAAGATTGGCAGAAACAATACTCTGGTTCTTGCCTGTGTCGTATCTGTTTGTGGACTTACCTGCCTATACTTATCAACTGCCGGCTTTACCGGATTATTCTATGTAGGTATCTGCCTGGTAGGCATCTCCTTCGGTTCTTTCCTGGGTGTATATCCCGGATTCACTGCCGATCAGTTCGGAACTACCAACAGTTCTGTTAATTACGGTATTATGATGATTGGCTTTGCACTGGCCGGTTTCTTCGGTCCTCAGATTATCAAAACCGTATACGCTTCTACCGGCTTATATCAGAATGCATTCTTAATTGCCGGTGGTTTATCCGTTCTCGGTATCATCCTGTCATTCGTATATCGTAAGGTGAACAAGTAATTCCCTTTACAACAATCGGTTTACCGATATAAATCACGTACACACAAATAAAAACCCCGAATCATCAAATTATCATGAATGATTCGGGGTTTCTTAATGTAATGCTTATTATTTTCCGATCAGGTTCTGATTCCTCTTACCTTATTCAGCAGACCCAAGAGACCTTTCTCCTTAATCAGTGCAATGCCCTGGCCTTCATCGCCAAGCACAACTAAGTTGTCGCCGGGCTGTATATCGAAGATCTTACGGGCCTTGGCAGGAATCACAATTTGCCCCTTATCTCCTACCTTCACCATGCCGAAGACATGCTTTCCTTTAGGTGGAACACCTAGTCCCATGGAATCATCATCCTTCTCATAAGATATTAAATCATCGATACTAACCGAAAATACATCTGCAAGGAGCTTGCTTTTCTCAATGTCCGGCAGAGACTCCCCGGTCTCGTATTTGGACAGAGTCTGACGTGATACTCCAATCATCTCCGCCAGTTCCTCCTGCGAGTAATTATGATATTTCCGCAGTTCTATAAGATTCTCGGCAAAACTCATTCTATTTCTCCTTTTTCATTCCCAGCACACACCATCTTACAAATGGAATTCTGCTTATTATCTCATACAGTAAATATGCACCGGCAAATCCGGACACACCCACCAGCAGATAGATGACTACCGGCGGTAAATCAGATGCATAGAGCTTCAGGTACCAGGCAACAACAGCAATGGGAAGATAATGGAACACATATAATCCCCAGGATTTGCTTCCCATCCATTTGGTGAAGCCGTTCTCAAATCCGCCCCATTTCTTCATAAAGGCCAAAACGCCTACGGTTCCTAACCAGGCAAACAGATTACATACCAGCGTATCCACCACCTCATGATCCGGATAAGGTCTGCCCCAAAACATCACAACAAATGTAATTCCGGAGGCAATTGCCAATACGGTGAACAGCCACCAATACTTCTCAAGGCGTTCCATCACCTCATCATGGGCAAACATAAAGTATCCTAAGAAGAAGCCAACCCCATAAATACCGAATCGATACACGATAATAATCGGCGTATTCAGAATCTGTGCTGCTCCGTACACCAAAAATGTAAGAAGGAGTACCGCCACGATTCCAGCCTTGCCACACAGATTGTACAGTCTGTCCTTCTCGAGCTTTCTAATCCAGATCAGAAGAACACTAAACAGCCATAGCATCTGCACATACCAAAGTACACCGGTTCCACTTACACACATAATCAGAAACAGAATCGGCTTCGGCACGGCTCCCATACTCTCAAAGGCACCGCCAATCATCATGTTAAAATAGGCAAGAACCCAGCCGAATATCAAAACACCGATTGTGGAAGGAACAAGATACTTACGGGTTCTGGTCCTGATAAATCCCTCTTCCCCTTTTCGATCCAGCTCGAAACGGGCAGACATTCCGGATACCACGAACAGCAGAAGCATGAACCACGGATATACCACGTACTGGTACATATCCTGGGGCTGATAATCGCGCAACGCTCCAATTACACCATAGGTTGTTACGCCATTAAACATATAAATGACGTGATAGATGACTACCAATACCACAGTAATCCAACGAATATTGTCAATGTAGGTTTTTCTCATAATTGTACCACCTTTGCAATTATTTCTAACATCACCTTGTATAATCATTATAGTGAATCCTGTGTTGTGGTTCTACCAACTAAATTTTACACTTCTGATCAAATTCTGTTAAAAATCGTAGCAAAACTGTGAGTATGAACCGCTACCCCCTTCCCTGGGGGTCATAGTCTTCCAAGAAATTGTGTCTGACACCTTTTTGCTTATATTCAATAATCGTATCCAGATTCACATTCTCCACGCTCTTAAAGATGTTACCTTCTACAAACGGGTTATTTTCCTTTAACTTGGCAATTAATTTCTTGGTCTCCAGCCTCTTGGAGGACGAGATTCCGTCCTCATGACAGGTGCTGCAGGTCTCTGTGAAATGACATGCACACTGGAGAAAATGAAGGTCGTTATAATCCCTCCACTTGCAGATATCCGCTTCTCTAATGAGATAAAGTGGGCGAATCAATTCCATTCCTTCGAAATTCGTACTGTGAAGCTTGGGCATCATTGTCTGAATCTGTCCACCATGGAGCATTCCCATAAGTATGGTCTCAATAACATCGTCATAATGATGCCCTAGGGCAATCTTATTACATCCCAGTTCCTTCGCCTTGCTATACAGATGACCTCTACGCATTCTGGCACATAAATAGCAGGGACTCTTCTCAATCGTATCAACAGCGTCAAATATGGTACTTTCAAATATTGTCACAGGAATTCCGAGTCTTGATGCATTACTCTCAATGAGCTTACGATTCTCGGTATTATATCCCGGATCCATAACCAGAAAGGTCAGGTCAAACTGAACCCGTCTATGTCTCTGAATCTCCTGAAAAAGCTTAGCCATCAGCATGGAATCCTTGCCACCGGAAATACATACTGCAATGTGGTCCCCATCCTGAATCAACTCATAGTTCTTACATGCCTTGGCAAACGGAGCAAAAATCGTCTTGTGGAATTTCTTGCGGATACTCTCTTCTGCTTTCTTCTTGCTCTCTTCCTGTCCATCTGTCTTAATACTGCCCAGCAGATACGCACTGTATCCGCCCTCCAGACTATAACTATCATAGCCTAGTGCCTCTAACTGCTCAGCCAC
>JAZLHG010000149.1:0-2820 GCA_045616705.1 Lachnospiraceae bacterium
TGGAAATGCTCTGTAAGAATCTGGCTGCAATTCTCATCATCAAAGTACCAGGATTCCAATGGATATACACAAACAGAAAGTTTATACTGCAGTTCCTGAAGATCGATTCCACTTACAGAAAATGCCTCATTGCAGATAATCTCCTTGGGCGCGAACTTATGGATTTCGTCGGTAAGTTTTCTTAGTGATGACACTTCTGTCAGTCTAAATTCACCGGTCGTTACATCGGATATACTGATTCCAAAACGATCAGACAAATAAACCACACACATAATATAATTGTTGCGGGTATCATCTAGCGACTGCATATCAATATTGGTACCGGGAGTAACAATTCGAACAACTTCCCGTTTAACCAGGCCTTTTGCCTGTTTCGGATCTTCTACCTGTTCGCAAATTGCCACCTTATGGCCATTCTGAACCAGGCGGTTAATATAAGTATCAACCGCATGATGAGGAACTCCACACATGGGAGCCCGTTCATCAAGACCACAACTTTTACCGGTAAGAGTCAGTTCAAGTTCTTTGGATACAAGAATCGCATCATCAAAAAACATTTCATAGAAATCACCTAATCGGTAAAATAAAATACAGTCTTTATATTCATCCTTCGTCTCCAGATAGAGTTGCATCATCGGAGACAAATCCTGCCTGTTCATAGAGCGTACTACGTCCCTTCATTCTAGTCATTTCCACAAGACCAAGTGCTGTCATACCGTGTACCTGCGTCTTAACCGGGTCATTCTTCAGAGCCTGTCTCAAGGCCGATAATAGTTCCGCCTGGGATCTGGGCTCATTCATATTTATAAAATCAATCAGAATAATACCTGATAAATTCCGAAGTCGAATCTGGCGCGCAATTTCATCTGCCGCTTCCTTGTTGACTCTTAAGAAAGTCTCTTCTTTATCCGATTTGCGGTCTACTTTGCCGGAATTCACATCAATAGATACCAGCGCCTCTGTAGGTTCAATCACCAAAAAACCACCGCATTTCAACCATACCCGTTTAGAGGTGGCATCCTTAAGCTTCCCTCTCAAAGAGAACCTGCTCATCAGACTTAACATGGAATCTTCATATTTCTGAATCGAAATTCCGTTAAATTCATCGGCATAATCCTGCAAACATTCAAAAATCTGCTGATCATCCGTAATAATCTCATCCAGTTTATCTCTGTAAATATTTAAAGCTGCATTCAGCCATTCCTGCTTCGGTTCATAAAGCACCCCTTTGGTACGCATGGAAGAATACTTTAGGATTCTGTTTAAGGTTTCAGCATTTGTCTTAACCTCGTTTATGAGATCCTGTTCATCGGCAGCTGCACCATTGGTTCTAATGATGATTCCACATTCGTATTGTTTGCATAAAGGCTTATAAATCTTGGTCAGTGTCTTACGTTCTTCAGCGGACAATTTATGGGATACCTTGAGTTCATGTCCCGGATATACTACACTGTAAGTTCCGCTGATAGAAATCTCATCCGATACGAGAGGCTCCTTATATTTGGTACCTTCCCGAACCATTCTTACGCATACCAGGTCACCTTCATGATATGAACTGGACTGCAGAAAACCATTCTGTCCCTTTTTCAGTTCTACAAAGCATGCGTCAATATTAGGGCATACCTTCGTAACACGTGCCAGAAAAATCGTTCCAACAGATAAAGAGGAATCCTTAAAAATCCCCATTTCGATTGCCTGATCATCAGCTAAGTAAGCAAACAGTATTTGATTGTCCATTCGACACAACACTACACGATAAGTCATAGAATGTCTTCTCCTATTGCGTCAAGAGACACCAGCTCCTCATTCTGCATGGTCAGAAGGTCCAGTCTGGTAATCAGCAGGTTAAAAGAATCAAATGGTAGTCCCAAATGCTCATAAAAAGCCTGCATTACCAGTTCCGGTTTCGTATTATCCACACTTCCGCATTTCAGTCGCAGATAAATCTCTTCATCTCTTACTTCCCTACGGAAAATAAACGGCTTAATATCAACAACATGCTCACCTTTTTTGGTCTTCTTCAGTGTCGTAATGTCATCCTGCTGCATAAACAGTTCAAATTGTCCTGAAATATCCACATCCGGTTTCTGTCTGAATCTTACAATATAATCTGCCGCCCATACACTGGCCATGGCATTTTCTGCGCCCTCCGGAAGTTCCTTAAAAGACAACAGTTCAACACCCTCAGCTGTGGTTGCATTCATCGCTAAAAGCGCCTCTTTCGATGAGACTGACTGAGTCAATTCAATATCAACATACTCACCTTCACTCTCATCACCGATTCCCAGAGGAAGTGCAAAAGACATAATCTGATGAGGTGACATACCGTTAGAGTAAGCAATGGGAATTTGTGCTCTTCTAATCAGTTTCTGGAAAAATCTCATCGTATCCAAATGTCCGATATATTTGATAGGTCCCTGTTTGGTAAACTTAATTCTTACCTTCATAACAGATACCTCCTTTAAACACAGTTGCGCCGCAACCGTTACATTTTACCTTGCAGTTGGGAGTGACTTCACCCTTCTTCGCACGTTCCCATTCTGCCTTCAGATAGTTCTTGGTAACACCAACATCCAGGAAATCCCAGGGAAGAATTTCATCAAGAGGGCGTTCTCTATTTGCGTAAAAATCCGTCGATAATCCGGTAGCTGCAAATGCTTCATTCCAGGGCTCTTCAGAAAATGTCTCAGTCCAGGCATCAAATAATGCGCCATGCTCATATGCATACAATAAAACCTGAGATAATTTTCTGTCTCCGCGTGCAAGAACACCTTCTAGAATACTCACATCGGAATCATGCCAATTATATTTAATACTTCT
>JAZLHG010000150.1:0-2614 GCA_045616705.1 Lachnospiraceae bacterium
GACAATTCACTGTTTCAGGCATACGGTAGAATTTTTGCATGGAAGTTCAGCCTGTTAATCATCATTGTTCTGTTCAGTATTCTGATTTATCGTCCTTTTTGTAAGTATATCTGTCCGCTTGGTGCATTTTACGGCTTGTTCAATAGAATTGCCCTTGTATCCATTCAATTAGAGCAGGATAAATGTGTGGGTTGCAAGGCTTGCCATCATGCATGTGGAATGTGCGTAGATCCATCTGTTCATGCAAACGGCCCTGAGTGTATTCGATGCGGTAAATGCATTCAGACATGTTCTCAGAAGGCATTGCATTTTAAGTTCCCTTCATTGTGAGTGGAATATCATAATGGGTTGTTTACTTTGGCTGTGAAGCCTTTAGGAATCACTGATAAAATAAAGGCATAAAGAACAGGAACCCATTGGGAGGATATATTATGAAATCAAGAATGATTACCATGGCGTGTATTATTTCAATTGCAGCATTGTTAGGAGGTTGTGGATCTGCATCCAAGGAATCTGCTAAGACATCAGATGGCTCCAAAATCTCCAATATTACCATAGATACTACAGTTGCAGCTCCGACAGAGACTGCGGAGCCGGTTTATAATACGCCTGAAGAGCCGGAAACATCCGGAGAGGATACCGTAAGCGCAGCATTAAACGCATACAAGGGCATTCTTGCAACGAATCCCGCGATGGAAGGTGATCCTGAGGTACTGTATGATGCGGCATTTAGCTATGACGACAATTATGCGATGTTCGGTGAACATATTGATTGCTTTGCCATTATGGATATTAACTGTGATGAAATGCCGGAACTGATTGCCATGACTAAGATTAACTTCAGATGGACAATTGCTTCTATTTTCACCTATGTAGACGGAGATACGGTTCGTCTCAAGGATCCGTATAATGAATGGGTGGAAGGTACTTTTGACCAGTGCAGTACCGCAAATGGCGCATATGATTTATATATCTGTCCCGAACATCATATTCACAATGTATGGAGCGGTGCAAATCCTATGGGTGAGCTGGAAGAGGAGAATCAGGCATACGAACTGAACGGAATGACACTTATTCCTGTAGGCTGCACTGCGGGTCCTGCCGTATCCTTTGGTGATATCGCTGAAGCAAATCGACCTGAGAACTTAAATTTCTAAGATTATCGTCTGTCAATACCACAGAAACGGTTGTAAATGCCTATGACACGAAGCGTGTCACGACTGTGACGATTGGTTACTTATAATTTGCCTCATTTCTTGTTACGTTATGTTTGGCTATGGCCAAATACGAATGAAGAAGTGAGGCAAAATTTATGTATGTGAAAAAGTATTTATGTACAGGTGTGAATTTACTGGCAGGGTTCCTGATCTGGACCATACTCCTCCAGATTATTGATGTGCAGCCGATTGGGCCTAACGGCTCTAAGGTGGGATTTGCAACCTTTAATGTTCGGTTCCATCAACTGTGTGGTGTTCATTTGAAGTTGTATATCCTGACAGACTGGCTGGGACTCATACCGATTGGGGTCTGCATGATTATGGGCACCTTGGGGCTTAAACAGCTGATTACAAGACGGAGCCTGATAAAGGTAGACAGTGATATTCTGATTCTGGGGATTTATTATTTGATTGTAATATTGGGTTATTTGCTATTTGAAATGATTCCCATTAATTATCGCCCCATCTTGATTGATGGAGTTCTGGAGGCATCCTATCCATCTTCTACAACCTTGCTGGTGCTCAGTGTGATGCCTACCCTGATTCTGCAGTGCAGAAGAAGACTTCCTCTTAGGTACAGTAGGATCATTACGGTGTTTGCCCTGGCATTCATTTTCTTTATGGTAGCAGGACGGTTGGCAGCAGGCGTTCACTGGATTACGGATATTATTGGTTCTGTATTTCTCAGTCTTGGGTTATACTATATCTATAAGGGCATTGTGCTATATAGGAATGGACAGAATTGTGAGGACCGGCATTGTAATGGAATTTCATGAGAAACTGCAGGAACTACGGAAGGAGCGAGACATAACCCAGGAAGAATTGGCTGAGGCTTTGTATGTATCCCGAACCGCAGTATCCAAATGGGAATCCGGAAGAGGGTATCCTAATATAGAATCTCTTAAGGAGTTGGCAGATTTCTATTCGGTGACAATCGATGATCTGTTATCCTGCGAGAAAATAATTACCATAGCAGAACGTGAGAACCGAAATAATCTTCGTAGGCTTACCGGTTTGTTTATAGGAATTGTGGACGTGTTGGCAATCATGCTGGTGATTCTGCCGCTTTATCCCAATCCTGTAGACGGTTATATTTATTCTGTGAACTTAATCGGTTATACCGAGACTACTTCTTTTAATCGGATTGTGTACTGGGTGCTTTTCCTAGGAATGAGCCTTATAGGTATAATCCGAATGATACATGCCATGATGCAGACTGACATAGGTGCAAAATTACTTACCTTATTGTCGTTTGCCATTCATATCGTGACGGCGTTCTTTTTGGTTATGGCCAGAGAGCCGTATGGTGCGGCTTTTACATTACTGCTGTTAGTAATCAAAGCAATCATTCTTTGGTATAGGAGGGATCGTAAATGAGAATCTATATTGATTTTGAC
>JAZLHG010000151.1:0-2886 GCA_045616705.1 Lachnospiraceae bacterium
ATAAGATAATCTTCCTGCTTAAGAATTGTAGGCTCTGTCATGAATAGTACATTTTGCATCGCATAAGAATATGTTAATCCATTATCGAATGTAATATCATACCTTCTTGTAGCAGAATTAGAAGTACAACTAATAATCTGATTTGTTTTTATTTCGCCCTTTACGACAATCATGAATCTTCTACTATCCATTACATTACCCGCTTTTCGCACCCATTTTATTAGTTTAATTCGCTTATTATAATTGGCCGTACTTTGCAGCACTTCCCATGGCTTTATCAAAAGGATACTTCTCCTCATTCTGAGCCATCTTCATATTGATGATTTCATCAGCATCTAACTATAAATGTAATCTTAAAAACCTTGCAGAAAACATGATAATATTCATTATAAATCATACACTTCGGAAATTCATATATTTCTTCCATGCACTATGACCCTCTAGTGAACTACCTAATATCTAATATCTAATACCTAATTAAATTAATAATTTGCGTTTGCTTAATATTGTATTTTTCGGCCTACAAACTTGTTTATAACATATTACTCAAACAAGCTACTTAATTGCAATGCGAAACACCGTTTTTGTGACCAAAATAGCATTCTTTGTAATCGATATCGTAACCATCTAATAAATCAGATATCATTGCAAGAGTAAACTACATTTTTTAGCGATTTTCATTTGTCAAAGTACAGGTATAATTTTCGTTTTATAGATCTTTGGATTGTATGCCTCTATCATGAAGAATTAACTGTCCAATACGCACCGCAAACAAATGTTTGTGTAGTTAATATCTAATCCACTCACTATTTTCCCGCAGGGAATAAAAAACCGGCAGTGTATTTACACCGCCGGATTCTAATATACCTAATTAATGTTCTATTTCTATCCCATTCCTACTGCAGTCTGGTTCCGCAGGTGATGCAGAAGGTTGCACCGGGATTGGTAGGATTGCCACAGTTGGGGCAGAATGCATTGGCCCGCTGCTGAACAGGTGCTGCTGCCTGACCACCACAGAAGGGGCAGAAGGTTGCGCCGGAAGGAAGTTCTTCGTTACAGCTTGCACATCTTGCTGCTGCGGAAGCTGCTCTCATAGGAGTGGACGCTGCTGCCATTGCTGCAGCTGCCGGTACTGCTGCCGCTGCGGGAAGCTCACCGTATCCGCTGTTGCCGTAGCCGGTATTATTGTAACCGGTATTATTGTATCCTGCATTATTGTATCCGTTATCATATCCGCCGTAGTTCTGGCTGGGTGCATTGTATGCAGGCTGCTGCTGCGCGTAAGCAGGCTGTGTATTGCCGGGATTTACGTACTGATCTTCCAGTGCTAAATTGCCATAGGTGTTGGCATTTGCCTGAAGATTTCGAATTCTTGCGATTCGGTCCGCATTCTCAGGATGAGAACTTGCAAGTGTTGCGAACAGGCCCTTGGTTCTGGATAATCCGAAAGATTCCAGCAGGTCGCACAGGCCGTCGCCATATCCCAGACGATAGGAGAATTCATCCGCTTCATACTCGTTGGAACGGCTGGATTTCATAACTAACAGGGTGCCCAGTTTGGTCCATACCCACATGAATGCGTCTACAAAAATCAGGTTCATGAAGAAGCCTACCACTCTTGCGAAATCACCATCCACGAAGGAACACATGAATCGAATTGCTGCAACAAATAATTTGAAGATCGTTGCGAAAATCGTAACGATGGTATTACCTACAGTGATAACCAGAAGCAGGTCGGTATCCTTGTGCGCCAGATGTCCGAACTCATGTCCCAGTGTTGCTCTGATCTGGTCAACCGGCATTCTTACCAGGCCCTGTGTTACGCAGACGGTTTTACGTCCGGTTGCAAACGCGTTGGGATCTTCATCCTCATTTACAAATAACCTAACATTATCTGAAATGGTAGGATCCTGCTGCTTCGCCTTCGCATACACCTCACGGAAAATAGGCTCCAAGAAGTTATTTAACTGAGGATCCTTAATCTTGTGACAACCGGTCTGCAGTCTTAACAACCACTCACCTACCGGCGACAATGCAACTACCAGTGACACAATATAGATTGCCAGACCAATCAGGATTGCTGCCCATTCAGGAACAGCTTCGCTGCCACTAAGAACAATCGTAACCACGGTACAAATGATAAATACGTTCAGCACCAGGTAAATAATTACCGGGATGTTGGACTTCCTACCCATTCGTTTGAAGAAATCAATCAGATACATGTTATACCTCCGAATTCATGGTGATTCAATCACCCTATTGAACTCATTATATAATAGTGTGGTTTACTTTGTCCAAGTAAAGTGAACAAAATTTACAATCGAAGGATATTTCGTATTACCGATTATTGACTACCCTACTGAATGAGATTATATGCCTTGGGGGAGTTGACTCTTATCATTCACGGTTGCCAGCACGAACACCTCTGCCTGCGCCCGTTCAAAGGTCTCTCTGATATAATTCACGAATTCTCCGTCAGGCTTATCCTTGCGAATGGTGAAGGCGGTTCGGCCGCTCTCCGCGATAATCGCTTCTGCCATCAGGCTCTTGCCAATGCCCGGCTCGCCATATAACAGCACACCTTTGGGTGTCGTCACCCCAAGTGCTCTGTACTTGTCCGGATTCTTCATGGCATCACATACAATCTTAAGTTCTACCTTCAAACTGTCATAACCAATTACCTTATCAAATGCGCTCATGTGCTCTACCTGTTATGAAGTGACCTCCTGTCAAGAGTTAATTTCGAGGAAATCACCACAAATTTTCCTTTCTTAAGTTTTAACACTGGCTACAGAGGCAGAGCCTCAGATCTAACAGTCCCCGGCCTTGGCCACTCTGTTATTCGTGGATTGGTTACCAACAGGTCAATGGTCCGCCGTGAATCTT
>JAZLHG010000152.1:0-3400 GCA_045616705.1 Lachnospiraceae bacterium
GTCAGGAAGCAGTTAATGTAGCTAAGACTTTCGAGGATAAGATTGGTGTTGATGGCATTGTGCTCTCCAAGATGGATGGTGATGCCAGAGGCGGTGCGGCACTTTCCGTTAAGGCGGTTACAGGTAAGCCTATTTTATATGTTGGTATGGGCGAGAAACTGTCTGATTTGGAACAGTTTTATCCGGACCGTATCGCAAGCAGAATCCTTGGAATGGGTGATGTACTCTCCTTAATTGAGAAAGCTCAGGCGGAGATGGACATCGACGAAGACAAGGAACGAGACATGGCTCGTCGCCTTAAGAAAGGCAAGTTCGATTTCGAGGATTATCTTGAGAGTATGACCCAGATGAAGAAGATGGGTGGAATCTCCAGTATTCTGTCTATGATGCCAGGCATGGGAATGGGACTTAAGAACAGCGATATTGAAGCTGCTATTGATGATAAGAAGTTATCTCATACAGAAGCGATTATCCTGTCCATGACCAAAGCAGAGCGTCGTAATCCCAAACTCTTGAACCCGTCCAGGAAGCATCGAATTGCTAAGGGTGCGGGAGTTGATATTGCAGAAGTAAATCGTTTGGTGAAGCAGTTTGAACAGTCACAGAAAATGATGAAACAGATGCCGGGTATGTTTGGTGGTAAAAAGGGTAAATTCAGAATGCCTTTTTAACATATAGATATTAATTAAATTATTTTTTATTTTACGGAGGTAAACAAAATGGGAGTTAAGATCAGACTTAGAAGAATGGGACACAAGAAGGCTCCTTACTATAGAATCGTAGTAGCAGATTCAAGAAGCCCCAGAGATGGAAGATGCATCGATGAGATCGGTACATACAATCCTAACACAGATCCTTCTACTTTCCAGGTAGATGAAGAAGCAGCTAAGAAGTGGCTTGCAAACGGAGCTCAGCCTACAGATGTTGTAGCTAAAATTTTCAAGTTAGCCGGTATCGAGAAATAAACTCCGGAGGTAATTAAATGAAAGAGTTAATTGAGGTAATCGCAAAGGCCCTTGTTGAGAACCCCGATGAGGTTGTTGTTACCCGCAAGGAAGACGATCACGCGATTGTCTTAGAACTGCATGTTGCGCAGTCCGATATGGGTAAGGTTATTGGCAAGCAGGGAAGAATTGCTAAGGCAATTCGTGCGGTTGTGAAGGCTGCATCTGCTAAGGAGACCAAGAAGGTTATCGTAGACATTCAGTAAGTAATAGAGCGTCGCATTATGCGGCGCTCCTTTTAAAAGAGGTACTATATGGAACAATTCTTTCAGGTTGGCATTATTTCTTCTACACACGGTGTACATGGTGAGGTAAAAGTATTTCCCACAACAGATGATGTGAGACGTTTTAAAAAACTGAAAACAGTCTTACTGATGGTTTCTGAACAGGAATATCAGGAACTGGAGATACAATCTGTGAAATTCTTTAAGCAGTTTGCAATACTGAAGTTTAAGGACTACGATTCCATAAATGATATTGAGCGCTATAAGGGCAAGTCTCTTATGGTAGCAAGAGAGAACGCGGTTAAATTGAATAATGATGAATATTACATCGCGGATTTGCTTGGAATCGAAGTTGTAGATGAGGAAGATCAGATTATTGGCAAGTTGACCGATGTGATTGAAACAGGTGCCAACGATGTATATGTGATTGAACGCATATCCGGTGAGGAATTGCTTCTCCCTGCAATCAAGCAGTGCATACTGGAAGTATCACCTGAAACAAACCGCATGCGGGTTCATGTCCTGGAGGGATTATAATGCATTTTTCTATACTCACTCTATTTCCGGATATGATTCGAGAGATTATGAATACCAGTATTATGGGACGCGCCATGGATAAGGGGATTATTTCTCTGGAAGCTGTTAATATTCGGGATTACGCATTCAATAAGCATAACAAAGTCGATGACTACCCCTATGGTGGTGGAGCAGGTATGTTAATGCAGGCTGAACCCATATATTTAGCTTATGAGACTGTATGCAAGAACCTTACATCCAGACCCAGGGTAATTTACACTACGCCCCAGGGAAGACCATTTGACCAGAGCCTTGCCCAGGAACTGGCTGCAGAGGAGAACGTAATGATTCTTTGTGGTCATTATGAGGGAGTTGACGAGAGAGTGCTGGAGGAAATCGTTACAGATTATGTGTCCATTGGCGATTATGTGTTAACAGGTGGTGAACTGCCGGCGATGATTATGGTGGATGCTATATCAAGGCTGGTTCCCGGAGTACTGAATAATGATGTGTCCGCAGAATTTGAATCCTTTGAGAATCATTTGCTTGAGTATCCTCAGTATTCAAGGCCTGAAGAATGGCATGGCAAGAAAGTGCCGGAGGTGTTATTGTCCGGTCATCATGTCAATATTGAAAAATGGCGCCACGAGCAGAGTGTAAGAAGGACCCTTAAGATGCGTCCTGATCTGTTCGAACAGTACCTGGCGGAAAATAACGAAATATAAGATTTTTCTTGCATATTTGATAATCTTATGTTAGAGTAATATACGTTGTGAACTAAGAAAGAGACGGTCCGCTGTTCTATATGTGATCATGAACGTCAATAATAATTAAGGAGGAACACTATGAACAGCACAATTATCAAAGAAATCGAAGCTGAGCAGCTTAAGGCTACAGTGGATGAGTTCGAAGTTGGCGATACCGTAAGAGTATCTGCTAAGATCAAAGAGGGTAACCGTGAGAGAATTCAGGTTTTCGAAGGTACCGTAATTAAGAGACAGGGTGGTTCCAGCAGAGAGACCTTTACAGTTCGTAAGAACAGTAACGGTGTTGGTGTTGAGAAGACATGGCCTCTTCACTCTCCTACAGTAGAGAAGATCGAAGTAGTTAGACGTGGTAAGGTTAGAAGATCTAAACTTTACTATCTGCGTGATCGCGTTGGTAAGAGAGCAAAGGTTAAAGAACTGGTTAAGTAATTTGACGAAAGCAGATGCATATTGCATCTGCTTTTTTTCACAGTATTAAGCTATATTTGTGTGCTATCCGTTTTATGGGAGTGGTATTCAAGAACAAAATCGATTATACTTAATAAAAAATCATAGAAGGTTTGGTATGCGTAGGAAATCACATGATTACATGGGCGGAAGGCTTCATGTAGAACCTAAAAAGAAAAAAATGAATTTCGGTATCCTGTATGAAATTCTTTCATGGGCATTTGGTATCGTGGTTGCTATTTTCCTTGGGGCATTTCTTGTATATTCTTTTGGAATTCGCTCCAGTGTAATCGGTCCGTCCATGGAGCCGGGGCTTCATAACGGTCAGGAGATCCTGATTAATCGAATCGCATATCAGTTTTCGGCCCCAAGAAGAGGGGACGTGGTTGTATTTCATCCTAACCGCAATAAGAGTACCCATTTGTATGTCAAACGTATTGTG
>JAZLHG010000153.1:0-6519 GCA_045616705.1 Lachnospiraceae bacterium
CGTACCGTCAGAACCTGTTGTATAAGTACCATACTTATAATAAGCATTTGAGTAGAAGGTAGATGCAACAGCCTGTCCGGTTGTTCTGGGCTTCTCTGAATACAGTTCAAAGGTTGCGCCTGCCAGTGCGGAGGAACCGCCTGTAGACTCTTTTCTCAGAATAACAGAACCTGTAGTACGTTCATTGTATACTACCACTTCAGCATCTGTATCACCTTCGTAGATTCTAAAGCTTGTAGATGAAGTCTTCAATACATATCCGGTAGGTGCCGAAGTCTCTTTGAAGTAATACTTACCATAAGGAAGGTGTGTAACTGTCAGGGTTCCTTCTGTACTTACTGCCATGGACTTGCTATCTGTCTTATCCTCTGAGTAAGCATATACACCAGACTTACCGGTTACGCGTACAACATTGTTGTGCTCGTCATATAACTCGAATACAGCACCGGAGAGAGTTTCCCTGCTGGTTGCATCACGTTTTGTAAGAGTTACAGAACCTGCATCTCTCTCATCTTCCATGGTTACAGTCTGAGGATTGGTCTTGCTCAGTAACTTCTCATCAACTGTAAAGGAAACAGGATCTGCCACCTTATAGCCATTAGGTGCTTTATTCTCTACTAAGGTATAAGTCTTACCAAAGGTCAGCCCTTCAATATAGTGGTCTGTATTAGCTTTGGTCACCCAAGTATCTACTACCTTCTTATTCTCATCAAGAACGCTTAACTCAGCGCCTGCAAGACTGGTTCTTGTTGTTGCATCAATCTTGCGAATCTTGATGTAGCTGGGAGTATTGGTAAAGTCAATACCCTTGTACGCAATCTCACCACGTGTTGCTGTGGTAGGTACCTTAAGACCTGTAGGATAATCTACAAGATAGCCACCCAGATTTGTCATATCCTCTTCTACTACATAAGAGATTAACTTGCCCTCTTCATCGTACTTCGGAAGATTCTCAAACTTATAGGTCTTATTTGTTGCATATTCCATTACATAGCTGCTAACCAACTCATGATTTCTCTTAGAATCAGTTGCATACAGCTTAAAGGTGATTGCCTTAGGAATAGAGGACTGATCATTATTTGTAAAGGTCTTGGTACCGCTAATGGAGATATACTCCTGCTTAATCTTATTGGTAACCGGAACAACCAGTTCACGTCCTGTTCCGCCTGCAAGTCTCTCGATAACACCATTCATATTGATTGTGATATCGTAGTTACCTGTAGCACCCTCCTCCTTCAGTTCATATACATACTTGTGGCCATCACGCTTATTGTCCAGATCGTACTCATATAATCCCGCAAATCTGAACTTATAATTATCCTCAGCCTTCAGTACAGCCCTATAATCAGCTCCCATGGAAACTCCATCTTTATAAAGCTGAATTGCAACTGTAGGTCTCTCTGTTACAGAACTGTCAAACGGATCTTTCCAAGTCTTCTGACCTGAGATTGTAAACGGATCGTATACAGGCTTATTGGTAATTACAACACCATCTGTACCATAGTTCTTCTCACCATCATAAACGATTGTGAACTTATCCTTCTCGCTGTCATTTACTGCCTTCTCAATAAATACATAATTGTACTTATCTCCGGTTGCAGTGTTATATACAGGCAGATTCTTAAAGGAGAATGCCACCTCACCGGGCTTAGTCCATGTAATAATCTCTACATGTTCCTTGCCATCGATCTTATCATCATGAAGAACTACATCATCGGCTACTGTAGGATCTTTCGCACCACGCTTAATCGTTACATAATAATCAGGTACATTATCAGCATTCTTATCAATTACGATAGGAACACCATTTTCATCCAGTGTTGCAAGAATAATGTCTACATCTACGTAAGCACTGGGATTACCCTTCAGTCCGATTGCATCCTTCAGCGCATCATCATCAACAACGATACCGTTGCCATCCTTACACAGGATCCACTTCTTATCACCCTTTAAGGATGTATAACGCTGGTAGTTAATAAAGTTATTACCACTCTGTACGCTGACGAATTCATCCTCTAAATCACTGCCAAGGTCTTCCTGTACAAAGTATCTGTACTCATGTGCCACACCATCGGTACCATAATAGTACTTCTCGAGCTTATCGAATACATAAGTTGAATTTTTATCCGATACAGCAATTTCTCTTGTATCAATCACGTAACCTGACAGGTCTGCATCTGCTGCAAGCTGTGTTGCAACGCCTGCCTTATTCACGTAAATTCTTGCACCGTTAGCACCATCGATGTAACGATACAGGTTAATGCTAACCTTCTTATCTTTCAGTTTAGTAGCCAGGTCAGCATCCAGCTTCCAGGTCTTGGTTCCGCCAATAGAAACTTCACCACCACGTGCATTCTTCAGTGTATAAATCACTGCACCGCTTGCCTTTGTTACATCAGATACCTTAACAGCCTTAACCTCTAACGGAGCTGTAAGTTTCTCATAACCAACAGGAGCCTGAGTCTCGTATACGTAGTAGCTCTTGCCAACCTCAAGGGTTGAACCACTTGTCAGCGCAACCTGTGTAAAGCCTGTGGGAGCTGTTGCAAACTGTGAAATAAATGCCACATCGGAGCTTGAAGTCCAGCTAGCCATAACCTTGGCTGTTGCTGCGGTACTATCTCTCAGTTCAAGTTTTGCACCTGTAAGTCTGTTTGTCGTTGCATCAGTCTTAACAACTGCAAGTGCAAGTGCCTCATCCGCAAGTGTGACTTTAGGAATCTCCTTACCATTTACAACTACAGAATCAGTTGTGGAGATTACACCCTTATCATTTACGGTAAAGGTAATCTTAGCTGTTAAGTCATATCCTACAGGAGCTGCAGACTCAACCAGATAGTAAGTTGTATTTCTCTTCAGCGCATTTGCAGCACCATCCTCATCGATGGAAATCAGTTTCGGTGAGGTTGTAGATGTCCACTCAATTACCTTAGGAGCCTTATTGCCAAGTGTATCATACTCATCCTTCTCATATACGGTAATAACAGCACCGGCCAGTTCCTTCTTGGATGTCAAGTCAACCTTGCTTACATAGAGCTTAATTGTATCATCAAGCATTGTTGTCTCATAAATTCCAAGCTTAGCCGTAGCATCATTTACCTTAAAGGTCTGATCAGCGGCAATCTTATATCCATCAGGCGCACTATTTTCACGAAGTGTATATAACTTCTCTGTTGTATCATCACTTGCAACCAACTTCACGTTGTATACAAGATCATAAGTCTCTGCAAACTTCTCATACTTAGCCTTAGCATCATCAGAAGCTGCTTCAGCAGCAGTTACCGGAACAAGAAGTGCCGGCTTCTCTGTTGTTGTAAAGGTTGCCACCGTCTTCTTGGCAGAATCAAGAATGGACAGGCTTACACCCGGAATATTGTTGGTACCATCAACCGGCTTCTTGTTTACAAGAACATAAATCGGCTTATCGTACATGGACAGTGTCTTCTTATCAGAAGAAACTGTAGGAATAGCATCGTCTCCTGATGTATTGTGAAGAACGATTTCATTGTTGTTATTTACATAGAATCCAACATCTGCTGCCTTGTAATATCCTGCAGGAACATCTGCCTCAACCAAATAGTACAGTACAGGAGCATTGGAATCGGAAGCAGTAAGCTTACCGGAAATCTCATGATAACCACCATCGGTTGTATTCGTTGTCCATGATTCTACCCATACCGCAGTGGCATCATTATCCTGATACTTCTTATAGTTCACACTGTCGTAAATTCTAAGGGTTGCACCCGGCAGGTATCTGTCTGTTCCAAGTTCCTTCTTAGCAATACGAACATCTGTCTGCTCATCTTTTAACTTCAGTAGCGGAACTGTAAGTGCATTACCATTCTTATCAATCGTGGTTACTTCTGCATTGTCAAGATCAGTAAGAACATATTTGCCGCCAGAGTGCTTGTACAGGCTGATTGCACCTGTTCCGTCTACACTGAAGTACACATCTGCAGTTAAGGTATATCCTGCCGGAGGAGTTACCTCACGAAGCTTATAAATGACAGGATTCTGCGGATCTGTTGTTGCAACAAGTCCGTTCGTATCCTTATCACCGATTTCAATTCTCTTAGTAGTCGCTGTACTAATCCATCTGTACAGTTCCTTATTACCATCTATAGCAACGATTGCCATAGTAGCACCGGGTACGTCAGCTGTACCTGTAATATTGGTCTTAGAGATATCAATCTTAATCGTATCATCTGTAACAGCTACCTCTACTACTTCTGTTACATTTAATCCATTAATTTCTACCACTTCTGAAGGTGCCGCCAACTTGTAACCTGCAGGAGCAGCTGTTTCAACAAAGTAATAGCTTCCCCATACAAGATCGGTAACGAGCAGCTCACCACTTGCATCTGTGGTTCCGGACTTAACAAGTTCATCTGCTAAGTCTTTATCGTTATTTGCAGTTCCGGGAACAGCATCAACAGAGCCATTTACACGGTAGAGAGCGAATCCAGCACCTGCAAGAGGCTTACTGTTCTTGCCGGTCTTCTTAAGCTTAATACTACCAAGCTTTCTGTCGTTCTCAACTGTGGTCACATTTACTGTAGACTTAATTGTATAAGTTCCGTCTGCTTTATATACGCCATCAGCATCAAAGGTTCCATCATTATTATAGGTAGCTTCGTATACTTCAGGTCTTGCATTACCATTTGCAACTAAGCTTTCGGTAATTGTAAATACATACGCACTGGTACTTGCTGTATAACCATTCTCGGCTGCGTTGATTGCATCTTCAACAAATGCATAACTTCCAAGAGGCAGTCCGCTCACGATTGCAACACCATCTGCATCAGTTGTAATGGAATTGCCTACCTTAGTACCCAGTTCAACTACACCATCTGTGATAGTTGCCTCGTATACATCGAAGTTAATTCCTTCAATAGGTTTGTCGCTGTTATCAGCATCTGTCTTATAAATACTGCACCAGCCTCTGTATAAGGTATTAACGAACTTCTTCACATATACAAAGGTATGACCGGTTGCACTCTCTTCTACCTGTTCAAGTTCAGCAGTAACATTTGCAAGTGAGCAACTGTCATCGATAGTGAATGCAAGAGGTAATGTAGACTTCTCATAGTCAACGCCTGCGGGAACAGTCTTCTCAACAAATGCATATTCGCCATAAGGAAGAGGTCCAATCACCTTTGTAAGGTTATAATCCCCATATACCTTGAACTCGTCAGTCACTGAACCGTCACAACCAAGTTCAAGTGCATCGCCGGTAGGTTCTCCGCTCTCATCAAGAGCAAAGATTTCAAATGTCAGGTATGTCTTGTTGCCCTGGGCATCTGTCATTTCAACAGAAGTATTAAGGCCTTCCATACCAACTTCGTCAAACTGCTTGTAAAGTGCTACATATCCATAGCCCTTGTTGTTCTTAACAACAACGGAAGGCGTCAAGAAATCATCCAAAGGATCATTGGAGACATCTGTATAATCCTCTGCCTGACTGCGACCGATTGTAAGAATCTCAGGTCTGTCTGTAGACTTGTCATATCCATAAGGAGCTTCTACTTCATAGAAGTAATACTGTCCCCAAGGAAGGTTATCAACAGTAATGGTACCGTAGCTATCCCCTTCAGTATCTGATGTTGTAAGATTGCTTCTTACAAGTACATCACTGGAGTCGCTCTGGCTTACAGGTGTACCGGGAACTGTATCCATTACACCGGATACACGGTAAAGTGAGAACTTAGCACCGGGAAGGAGTTCCTCCCTGGAGCCGTCCTTACCATACTTAACCAGTTTAACAGAACCGGTATCTGTTGTATTTTCAAACTCAAATTCATAAGTAAGCGTTACAGAGCTATTACTCTTACCAATTACGAAAGGTCTCTCAATCTTAGCCTGCTCAGTAGCAGTTACGGAATAACCTGCCGGAACGGTCTCCACAAAGTGATAAGTTCCCCAAGGAAGTCCTGTGTATGAAATCTGACCATTCTCATCAGTTGCCTTTGTGCTGTATACAACACCTGTCTCAGTTGAAGAGAAGCCCTGTCTAATAGACTGTAAGAACTTATAAACTGCTGATTTAACAAGGTTTGTGCTGTTTGCACCCTGTGCATCGTCTGCATACAGAGTAAATGTAACGCCCTTAATCGGCTTACCGTTTTCATCTGCCTTAGTAAGAAGCACAGAACCAAGAGAAGGTGTATTCTCAATTGCATTGTCATTGGTCTTAGTGAGTTCAACGGTCTGCTCACCTACAATATCAAAGTTGGTTCCCTGATATGTGAATTTAAGAGTTCCATTGTCTGATACAGTTTCGCTTCCTTCGTATCCTTCCGGAACTGCTTCTTCTAAGTAGTAGTGACCATACTCAAGGGACTTAGCAGGGAATGTAACCATACCGTTTGCATCTGTTGTAACAATACCCGTAGAAGTTGTGAATCCGTTAATTACAACCGGATCCTTATCGGTTGTGGTAACACCTGTTCTCTGAGGATGAGCACCCTTATAAAGTTTAAACTGAACACCGGTCATGGGTGCAGTTGTAATGCTGTCAAC
>JAZLHG010000154.1:0-10719 GCA_045616705.1 Lachnospiraceae bacterium
CCACTCTTAATTACTACCATGTTTTCTACGATTTCTCCCATATCAACTACCACTGCATCAAGGAACCCATCCGGTGTTACCGTATAGACGAAATCCATCCCGTCCTTATGATTCACCGCTTCTCTCTCAACATAAATAACATCTTTGAGAGATGCCTTTTTGATTACCATCTCAAGGGAACTACTTTCCGGAGGGGAGAGAAGCTCTGAATCCGGACGGAAAATAATAGTCCGATTGCCATTTCCCTCATCCTGAATCTCTGATACGACCATATCATAGGTCATATTATCCGCTTCCGCAGGGAATTTCTGATTCAACTGGAAATCATAATCTTCGTCTGTATAAGCCTCGTAGGTATTCTGACCACACATCTCCGTAATCAACAGAGAACCGGGATCCACGTAACCGCTCATAAGACCTTTGCTCACATAGGAAATTACGCCGTCTTCCACTGCACGAATCTGGCATCTCTCCAGTCTGGCATTGGCCTCTTCCAAATACATGGAAGCCAACTTCACATCCTCCTCTAACTGAGCAATGGTCATTCTGTAGTCCTCTGCCTTGTGCATGGTGTCTTCTGCATCTCTGCGCTTGGTAATCTCATCTTCCTGCTGCTGATACAGAGGATATTCCTTCCGTTCTTTGGTCAAATATTCTCTCTGCTGAAGATCGTACATACTCTTTCTGATACAGTGATCAAGTAAGAGCTGTTTCTCCTCAAGATCCGCACGATACTGTTCCACCTCTTTACGAGTCTTATCAGATTTAAACGCAACTAAGAGCTGTCCTTCCTCCACTCGCTCACCGGTGGTAACGTAAACCTCCTCTACCTCAGCATCTGTTAAATCAATGGAATAACGTTCCTGATTTGCAAGCTGTGCTTTCAGCTTCAACGTAAATGCAGGTTCCATATCTCCTTTGTGAACCGTGGTGGTTACATACTCTGCTTTCTGATAAGTCTGCCTGGGCACCTGCATGCGTACATCCGATGCAGTCTCCCCACAGCCGCATAGAAACGCTGCCGTTATGATGATTGTAGAAATCTGAAATTTTCTCCTCATCTGTCTTAAATCCTCTTGTATCTTGCCGGAATTCTATTACTCGAATAACCAAATACTTCCCGAGTTGCCTCGGGAAGTATGAATAACCATATTTTAATACTTAACCTAGAACAGAAATACTGCTGCACCATATGCGGGAAGGGGATAAGCAATGGAATAATCCTGTGTATCCCAGGGAATATCCTCAGCTGTATAATACTCTTCACCGATAAATCCATTTCCACCGAATCTCTCTTCATCAGAGTTCAGTAAGAGCTTGTACTTCTTAAGCTCCGGAACACCCACTCTGTAATCATCTCGGGCAATCGGTGTGAAATTCATTACAAACAGCAAATTGTTCTTGCGGTTCTCACCATATCTGATAAAGCTGTAAATACTCTTGTAAGTATCATTGGCATTAACCCACTGGAATCCTCTGGGTTCTCTGTCAATCTCATAGAGACAAGGGTATTTCTTGTAGAGCCCTAACAGTTCTCTCATGTAATTCTGCAGGCCGCTGTGAAGCTGATCCTCAAGAAGGGACCAGTCAAGTTCTCTTGCTTCGCTCCACTCTGTATCCTGACCAAACTCCTGGCCCATGAACAGAAGCTTTTTGCCGGAATGACCCATCATATAGGTGTAGCCTACTCTTAAGTTCGCGAACTTATCAGAGTAGTAACCCGGCATTTTATTTAACATGGAGCATTTCAAATGAACAACCTCGTCATGAGACAGTACAAGAATGTAATCCTCATACTCGTTATAGCTCATGGCAAAAGTCATCTTATAATGATTATCTCGTCTAAAGAGAGGATCCAACTTCATGTAATCACAGATGTCATGCATCCATCCCATATTCCACTTAAAGGTGAATCCCAGACCACCATTCTCAGGATCTTCTGTTACTCCGGGCCAAGCAGTTGATTCTTCCGCGATGGTAACAACGCCGGGGAACATACCCAGCACAACAGAATTCAGGTGTCTAAAGAATTCTATCGCTTCCAGATTCTTGTTCTCACCATATTTGTTGGGAATCCACTGTCCGTCTTCCTTACCGTAATCAAGATACAGCATGGAAGCAACCGCATCAACACGAAGACCGTCGATGTGGAATTCCTTACACCAGAAAATCGCATTGGCAATGAGGAAATTCTTAACCTCACTCTTGCCAAAATCAAAAATCTTAGTACCCCAGTCGGGATGCTCGCCCTTTCTGGAATCTGCATACTCAAATAACGGACTACCATCAAAATTAGCAAGACCATGCTCATCCTTGGGGAAATGAGCCGGTACCCAGTCCAAAATGACACCGATATTATTCTTGTGAAGCTTATTCACCATGTAGGCGAAATCTTCCGGTGAACCATATCTGCTTGTAGGTGCATAGTATCCGGTTACCTGATAACCCCAGGAACCGTCAAAAGGATACTCTGCAATACCAATCAGTTCCACATGGGTATAGTGCATATCCAGCAAGTATTCCGTAATACGATCTGCAAACTGACGATAGGTATAGAATCCGTCGTCCTCTCTTCCGGGATGACGCATCCAGGAACCGATATGACACTCATAAATCGCCATAGGCTCTGTGGTCATAATCTGTTCGCTTCTCTTCTTCATCCATGCGGAGTCACTCCACTTAATCTTGGAAATATCTGTAACTACAGATGCTGTTCCCGGACGAAGTTCTGCTTTATTCGCAAACGGATCCGCTTTAAAATGTCTCTCTCCGTTAGGAGATGTAATCACAAATTTATACAGTTCATCTACTGTAAGCCCCGGTACAAATGCCTCATAAATACCAAGGGGCTCCAGTCTGGTCATGGGATTTGCCCCATCCTCCCAGTTGTTGAAATCTCCTACTACACTTACTGTAGAAGCATTCGGTGCCCATACGGCAAAATAGACTCCGTTGACCCCATCTTTTTTCACCGGGTGCGCACCCAGCTTCTTGTAGATTTCGTAGTGTGTTCCTGTTCCGAACAAATACTGGTCATATTCGGTCACAAAAGCACTCTGCTTCTCGTCTTTTGCCATTCCTAATAACCCCCTAAATGATAAAATCCTTCTCTCTTAATACGATGTAATCATCATCGTCATATCTCTTCGCCAGAAGTACATCCATAAAATGAGACATATTCTTCCGGTCAACATGCTTAATTGCCGCATCGACGATATCCTTCACTTCATCGATGGTTACAGAATGATCTAAGGTCTGCATTTCCCCAATTCTCGTATATAACGCAAGCACACCCATTTCATCAATACTGTATTCCTGCTCTCTGGCATAACCCTTGCCATATGCAACAAGATCATCATTACTAAATGGTGCGATATCAACTCGTGCATTGAATACCGCATCAATCATCCGATTGCCGGACACCAAGGGTTCCAATGATTCCTTGGTTCCTTCCAGTACCACCAGTACCGGCTCTGTCTCCTGAAGCAGCGCATCTGCAATAATATGCATGGACTCCTGTGTAAGGCCACCGGCATTCTCAACAATCAACGCTCCCTTTCTCAGTTTCTTGATGGTAATAGGAATATTCTTCTTGTTCAGTGCTTCACCGGAAATCTTAGCAACCTTGCCGGAGAAAATCTGATCTCTGCTCTGAATTGCCTTCACAATATCCAGTGCAAGACCATTCCTGCCGCAAGCATCCGTACCCATTACTACCACGTTGCCGTGCTTGGGATTCATACTCAGCGTATCCATTACATCAACAATCTGTGCCTTAAGAGGTTCGATGCCGTTGTAGCAGCCGAAGATCTTCTCTTCTTCTTCATTGAAATCACGTCTGCTCTTAATCTCTTCGTCAAAAGTCATGTAGCTGGGATGATTTCTTCTTACATTATCATCCTCAGGCACCTCTTCTGTTTCAATACCTGCTTCGTACCTTGCCTGTGCCATTCGCTCAATTTCTTCGATGGGCATATTGCTGGTCTTCAGCATATCATCTAAGTCTTCCGGCTGGTCGATATCTTCAATCTCTTCCACTTCGCCGTAGTCTTCTTCCATAAACGGATGAACCGAAGTCTCTTCTATAGGAACTACCGCCGGCATCACTTCGTTATCCTCTTCCGGCTGGTCCTTATTTACATCGTCGCCTGGTGCTTCAATTTCACCTTCCGGCTGGCCCGCTTCTTCCGCTAATTCTTCTACAGGTACATTTGAATCATCAGCCTCTGTAGCATCCTCCGCATCTGCTGCAGTTGTATCATGCATGCCGGAAATTTCTTCCAATTCCTCGGGATCCAGATTAAAGGTAATCTCCGGAATATCGAAATTATCTGCAGAAATCTCTTCCATGGAATCATCATTCAGGGCAGATTTCTCAATGGGCTCTTCAACAGGGTCTTCCACTACATCCTCTTCAACAGACTGCTCCTCCTCAGGAACATATTCTTCTTCGGGTGCATATTCTTCAGATGATGCATCTTCCTCTACCGGTTCTTCCACATCCTCGACTGGCATCTCAGCATTCATCGCACCAAGAGCTTCCTCTTCTTCACGAATCTTAGCCATATTGCCGCCATACTCTTCTTCCAATGTTAATACACGGCCGGAAGGCATGGTTCCATGGATTGCACCATTGGCTGTTGGCATGGGAGCCGTAGGTTCGGAGGATGGATAAACAACATCTGCTGCAGTAGGAATTACGCCTTCTAACTTGGACATAATATCAGAGGTCTCCTGCAAAGAGATTCTTCTCTCTTCCGGCTTCTTCTGTTCCTGTTTCTGCTTCGGTTTGTCATCCCAGCCATTTAAGATGTCGTCAAGATTTAACTGACCGGTAATCTGTTTCTCAACCATGTCTGTATCAGGTAACGACAGGGAAATCTGTCCGTCGTATTCCTGTGCAAGCATAGAATCGTACTTCTTATTAATGGATATCGTATCCAGCTCCTTGCGCTTGGGCGCAGGAACTTCCGGAACCACCGGTAAGGACTGATCTTCGAAATTCTGTATCTGTTCCTGATAGTTATATTCCTCGGGAACATCAAAATTCTCCTGCATGCGCTGAGACATATCGCTCTGCTGTGCATAAGAATTCTCGTATTCACTGTCGTAAGGCTGACCATAGGAATTATCATATAACTCCCCGGTCTGTGCAGGCTCATATAAATCTGCGGTAGGTCCGTAATATACACCCTGCACATCCTGCTCCGCTCCATTCATGAATTCCTGCATGTTGCGAGCCAGTTCTTCCTGAATGTTAACGGTACTGTATTTGGACGGATTATGGGTCACCGGACGAATCTGGATATCTTCCTGCTCCACGTACATGGGCTGCTCAGGCTGCTGATAAGGAATATATCCGTTCTGTTCATACGGATTGGGATTATAATTATCGAAATCCTGCTGGCCCGGTAACTGTCCACCATGATAAGGCTCCTGAATAGGCTGGCCGTATGCTTCAACCACCTGTTCACGAGATACACCTTCGTATTTACGTCTCTGCTCGGGAGTTAACTCAGCATGCTCCATCTTCAGTTCCATAGCCTTGCGAACATACTTACCTTCGCCAAACCACAGAATCAATTCGTCGCACTCTGCTACACATCTGCTCTCCTGACCTACTCTGTGATAAAGGTATGCCAGTTCATAAGCCCACTTCTCCCTGTAGTCGCGCTTCTTGAATTCTTCCAGAACCTGGATTCTCTCCTCCAACGTAACATCCTGTGCCTCATAAATCTTATATAACAGAATGTAACTACTGGTATCTTCCGGTGCCACACGCATGTACTGCTTGTAATATTCTACTGCAGCCACAACATCGTTCATCTTAATGGCCAATTCACACAGAGCGTAAATAATGGTCTTCCCATCGGGATGACGGTCGTAAGCTAAGAGCAGCACTTCCAGACTCTCTTCGTATTTCTTGTTAATTTTGTATACTTCACTCACCGTACACAGCATATGGACAGACTTGACCTTTCTCCAGTCAATTCTGTCTGCAATCTCCATTGCCTCAACAAATTTGCCTTCTGCAATGTACGCTTTGATCTGATCGGCACAAACCTGATATTCGTATTTGTCCAACTGATTCACCTAGCCTTTTCAGCGCTTTTCGCCAAATATTGTGCTGTTTTATCTGCCAAATAACAATATATATGCATTCTAGTTTAGTTTATCATACGTCTAAATCAATGTCAAAAGTCGATTGGACAGCTCGGCGAACTGCTGAAGGGTCAGTGTCTCACCCCTTACATTCTCATTAAGACCCATTTCTGTAAGGGCCTGTGCCACCTGGATTTTGTTGTAATTTAAGTCCGGTGAATTGTTTAATCCGTTCACCAGTGTCTTACGTCTCTGATTAAAAGAAGCTCGAATCAGCTTAAACATCAGCTTCTCATCCTGCACATCAACCGGAGGTTGTTCATACGCACTAAGTCGAATTACAGCAGATCCCACCTTGGGTCTGGGAACAAAACAGTTTGGGGGTACATTGGCAACAATATAGGGCTTGGCATAATACTGCACCGCAAGGGATAAGGCACCATAATCCTTGGTTCCCGGTCCCACCTGCATACGGTCTGCTACTTCTTTTTGCACCATAACCGTAATACTCTCAATGGGAGCATGGCCTTCAAATAATCCCATAATAATTGGAGTCGTAATATAGTAAGGCAGATTGGCCACTACTTTGGCGGGCTTCCCGCCGTTCTTCTCATCAATCAGAGCCTTCAGATCCACCTTCAATACATCATTATGAATAATGCTTACATTATTATAGGAAGAAAGAGTGTCCTTCAGAATGGGAATCAGGGAATCATCAATCTCAATGGTGCAGACTTCTCTGGCGCGTTCGCAGAGTCCCTGGGTCATGGTACCGATACCCGGTCCGATCTCGATTACGAAATCATCCTTCGTAATCTCGGCCGCATCCATAATCTTATCCAGAACATGTGCATCAATTAGGAAATTCTGACCGTATTTCTTCTGAAATGAGAAATGATATTTATTTAATACATCGAATGTACTCTGTGGATTAATCAACGTGCTCATAAGCCATAAACCTTTCTTGCATTTTCTTCTGTAATCTTCTCAACCGTCTCCGGACTGACTCCTTTGATTGCTGCCATTTCTTCTATTATATATGCAATCATGGAAGAATCATTTCGCTCACCTCTATGAGGTACCGGTGCCAGATACGGACTATCCGTCTCCACAACCAACTTCTCAAGAGGAATTTCTGCTACTACTTCTTTCAGCTTCCGGCCATTCTTAAAGGTGACCACGCCGCCGATTCCGATATAGAATCCCATGTCCGTATAAATCTTGGCCATCTCTGCACTGTAGGAATAGCAGTGAATAATACCACCGACCTCTGCCGCATTCTCTTCCTGCATAATTCTCAGCGTATCCGCTGCAGCATCTCTACTGTGAACATTTATGGGCATCTTGGCATCCTTGGCAATGCCAATAAATCTTCGGAACCATTTCTCCTGCACTTCAGCAGGTGGATTCTCTTCCCAATAATAATCCAGACCGATTTCACCCACCGCAACAATCTTCTTCTCTGCAAGGTGCGACTGAATCCAGGCAACATCTTCCTCTGTTAATTCTGCCACACTCTCAGGATGTATCCCTAACATTCCGTATACATCCGGATACTGTTCTGTCAGCTTCAGCGTATTGTAGCAACCCTGCATATCCGCAGCTGCATTCACAACCAGCGCAATATTCTTCTCCTTAAGTGTACTTAAGAATTGTTCCCGATCCTCATGAAATCGTTCGTCATCATAATGTGCATGTGTATCAATGATCATTTCATTATATCCTTTTCCGACTCTAAATGAAGGCAATAAACTACTGATAAAATAAAAATTAAAATTTTTTTAAAAATGCCTTGCATTTTCATATTCTCTATAATATAATAACACTTGCGTCAAGCAAAAGCATAATTTTTGCGCGATTAGCTCAGTTGGTAGAGCACCTGACTCTTAATCAGGGTGTCCAGGGTTCGAGCCCCTGATCGCGCACTGAAGCACTAATTTTGCAGCATAAGCTGTGGGGTTGGTGTTTTTTTTCGCCTAAATAAATCGAACTATGATAAAATGCCTTAGCAATCGCCAAGGCATTAGTCTTACAATCCTTAATTTGTGGGGCATATTCCTTCACTTATCATTTCATCAAGTATTTCAGCTGCACACCGAACCATTTCCGGGCAAACTGTTCTAAATAAATTTTTATTCCTAATCATCTTCAAATCTTCAGCATTAGTCAAATCATATCCCAACAAATTACGGCATATTACACTTCCGTTTCGGGAGATAAAACGATCCATAAATTCTTCAGATATCTTATACGCCCTGGATTTACTCTCTAAATCATCGCTATCACAATGTCCGCACCGAAGCCCCAGTACCATAAGTGCACCTGCTACAGCTCCACATACTTCACCTTTTCGCTCTCCACCACCAAAATTCGTTCCCAGTCGTAGGGCTAATTTCTCATCTATTCCAAGTTCCGTTGCAAATGCAGTAAAAACACCTTGCGAACAATTAAAGTTATTGTTGTAGTATTCGACTGCTTTTTCTGCATGATTCATAGCTTCCACCTCATTTCGTTATTCGTAAGCCTTACAAGTCATTTTTAGTTATCTTTTCATCATTAACCTCGGGGTTCATTAACTGTGTCGCTTATAGATACTTGCAAGAATGGCTCCGGAAATGTTGTGCCAAACATAACAATCATCAGTAAATAATTTATCCAAGAGGTATCTATCCAAAGTGTAGCTCTTGGAATAAACAGTGATATCGCTGCTACTATAAGTACAACTATTGCCATTTTCTTTCTCCCCGATCGGTTACTTACTTTAATGAACCACAATCCCCGTCCCTCCGGTTCAGATTCCCAATAAATCTCGAACCACTGCACCAGCCAGTACCAGTCCACAGGCTGCCGGAACAAAGGAAATACTTCCGGGGGCGACTTTCCGCGAAGCGGGGTCGTTGTCACCGATAGGCTTGCGAGGTTCTTCCTTGGAATAAACCACCTTTAATGACTTCACCCCACGGGCCTTTAGTTCACGTCTCATTACTTTGGCAAGAGGGCACACGCTGGTCTTATAAATATCAGCCACTTCAAACGCTGCCGGATCCAGTTTGTTCCCGGCACCCATAGCAGAAATAATCGGTACACCGGCTGCATTTGCGCATTCAATTAAGGACAACTTCCCGGTCACCGTATCAATAGCATCTACCACATAATCAAATTGGGAGAAATCTATGGTATCCTTATTCTCCGGCAGGAAAAACATCCGGTGTGCATGCACCACCGCATCCGGATTAATATCACAAATACGCTCCTGCATCACGTCCACCTTGTATCGACCCACCGTGCTCACAAGTGCTACCATCTGACGATTGATGTTAGTCTCACTAACCGCATCGTGGTCAAATAAGGACAGTTCCCCTACACCGGCTCTGGCCAGGGCATCTACCACATGGCCGCCCACACCGCCGATGCCAAATATGGCAACATGTTTCTTATGGAGTTTCGTTACCGACGATTCGCCAATCAGTCTGGCTTCACGCTCCCAAATCTTACTCATATCATTCACCTTTCGGAGACTACTTCTCATCAAGAGGAAGTAATCGACCCTCCCGATTCATTACTGCTTTCATGAAATCCTGAATGTCATTCAGACGCCTCTGAAATGCCATTCCGCCGTACCACAGATGGATATCATGCATATCCGACCCGGCTGTCACCGGAAAATCGTATTCCTTGGCATAAGCTTTTGCTCTCTCATTAAATACAAACTGTGTGGGGTAAGAATGATGGTAGTGGGCAGCATTAATTGCCTCCACGCCATCTACGTATTCCGGGAACAGGCGAACCTCCGGAATATAACTCTCCTCACGAAACGGATGAGCCTGGATGACAATTCCGCCATAACGGTGTACCAGTTCAAACTGTTCCGGTATGGTCGCATCCTTAATCTCTTCATGTTCGAGAAGCCATTCCTTATTAAGGCCATAAATGAGGAACTCCGTTCCGTTGTATCCGGCTTCCCAGCCAAAGAACACATCCAGACCGATTTCATCTCCACGGGCCTTGGCATCTTCATAGCCCTTGCAGTATTCATTCACCCATTCCTTCCAGGGTAAATCACGATCCGGCTTGGTATTGCCATAGAAAAAATGATCGGTAATGATAATTCCGGTATATCCTGCAGTTTTATATGCTTCTGCCATTTCAGCTCCGGTTGCATGCCCACATTTGCTTCCCTGGCAGGTGTGCATGTGGGTCTCATAAGCATAAGGATAACCTTCCGGTGTAACCAGACAACTCATAATAATCTCCATCCGTACAATTTATATTCTCTCCATAAGGTTCCGAGGAAGCCTTGTTTTGTCCGTACCTATTATAGCATAATCGGAGTACATCGGTTCATTGAGAATTCTTAACGAATCCAGATTCTTCCACAATAAAGGTTGAATTTTTCGGATTATATGGTATACTCTTAATGTTCGCGAATAGCGACAATACGGCGTGTGGCTCAGTTTGGTAGAGCGCTACGTTCGGGACGTAGAGGCCGCAAGTTCAAATCTTGTCACGCCGATAAGAAAGAGGATATCCATTTGGATATCCTCAGACTGTAGACAAAGTCCACGGCTTGTGCCGTGGATTTTTCTATGTATAAATGCCCTCAAAGCCTATAAATAC
>JAZLHG010000155.1:0-3684 GCA_045616705.1 Lachnospiraceae bacterium
CACCAGTTTAATATGAATAGTCTTAATGATGGAATTGTTCTGGACAGTGCATTCGGAATCGGCATGGACTATATCGATGCAAATAAGAGAACCAAACACTTCAGCCTGCCTCGCAAGGTAATCAGAATAAAGAAACGAAGAGAGATTGCAGCTGAGGAATTGCGTCTTCTCTATGTTGCCATGACTCGTGCCAGAGAGAAACTGATTGTCTCCGGATTGGTATCCAATTTCGAGACAATCTTTAGCAAGGCTCCTTCTGTTGGCAAAGGAAGGTCTCATTTGGATTTTATCAGGTATGCAATGCTGAGTGGGGATCTAGCAACCATAGATGTAAGAGAAACAGATGTTATGGATTTGATTGACCAAAGTGGTCGAAAAGCCGTAAAAGCCATGATTTCCAAGGAATTTCTGATGAATGAGATTGAAAATGCCGGAATCGGGACAGAAGTAGATGAGCAGCTTCGGAAGCGACTGTCTTATCAGTATCAGGCATCTGAATCGGACTATTTTGCCAAGGTGTCCGTTACGGAACTGAAGAAGAAAAGTATGCAGATGCAATCTGATGAAGCCTCAGGTGACAACCCGCAGGAACTGCAACTCTTCCATGAGGAAATGCCCACACTGCCGGTTCCTTCCTTTATTATGAGGTCGGAGGAGATTCCTGCAACTGCTTACGGTACTGCATTTCATAGAATTCTGGAGCTGTGGGATTATAATAGACCTGCTACAGAGGAATCCATTACGACTTTCCTGCAGGGAGTTAAGGATTCCATGAGAATGGAAGCAGATTTGGTTACGGCTGTAAGCACAGAGGAAATCAGCAGATTCCTGAATTCGGAATTGGCAAAACGTATGGGGGATGCGGCTAGAGCGGGCAGACTCTATCGCGAGCAGCCATTTATGATTCTGTCACAAGAGGGTTATTTGGTTCAGGGTATTATTGACGCTTTCTTTATAGAAGATGGCAAGATATCTATTGTGGATTACAAAACGGACAGAGTGCATTCTATGAAGACCCTTGCAGATAGATATCATGTCCAGCTTGAATATTATGATCAGGCCTTAACACAACTTACCGGGTTGCCGGTCGCACGTCGGATCATCTATTCTTCAAGACTGGGATATACCATTGATGTATAGTTGTTAAATAGTGGTGTTTCGACGTGGTGCCACAAGATGTATGGGTTGAATAATTTACATAATTCTAGTAAAATTACAACGTGTGTTATATGATTCGGAGGGTCTATGAACGTCAAATACAGTTTTGGTATTGCTGAGGTATCGGCCATTTTGATCAGCACAGTTCTGATTGTCAGTCTCAGCCACCTGTTTCAGGTAAGCGGATGGCCCTATGAAATCGAAATAATGTCTCTACTGTATACCATAATAGCAGTGATATTTGGTATTACTACAGACTCCGTTGTGATCATTGCTGTTTCAATTCTTTCAGTGGCAATGTATGGTCAGGAGACTAACTTGATTGCGGTAATTGCATATCTTGCAATAGCAATTTATATAGGACATTATGCATATGACTTTGGCGTACGCCGGGGAGCATTTCAGAAGGATCAGATTCTGATTTATCTGTCGGTACACGCAATCAGTAATATATTGATGTTTCTGTTCTTCATTCCGCTGACTCGGTTCTTGCTTGAGAGAGATGATCTTCATGCTATGGTACGTAGAGGTGCGATTACGGCGGTTGTGTTGACAGCCTGTAATGTGCTGTTGGTGCCGCTATTTATGATGTTGAGCAGAATGCATAAGGGAAAAGGGATAAATAATTAACAGAGAGTACCATGAATTACAACGATTACAATTACGATTACAATTCAGATTATAAGAAGAAAAAGCGTAAAGCACAGTCTGTACAGGATATGATCAATTCATCGCCTTCTTCCGGGAAGAATCGTAATTCTTCCAGAAGTCGAAGCAGAAGCAGAATGGAGAGTTATGAAGCTCCGTCACTTTCAGGTGGACTTGGTCAAAGCGCCGGTGTGATTTACTGTGTTTTGTTAGGATTATGTTTAATGGCAGCATTGCTGAATTACCGGTCGGTACATAAGAACAGTGCTTACCATTATCCGATTCATGTAGTAACGGTATCCGGAGTGTTATCGGATATCTATGGTGGTCAGAGCGAGACTGCTTCGGTTCCTCAGACACCGACTGCTGCAGAAGGTGAGGAAGGTGTTACACCTGCCCCCACTCCGGTTCCCATGAATGATATGATTACCGCTACGGAAGGCGTATCCGGTGCGGCAATGCTTCTTGATGCAGGTGGTGGCGTAGATGGTTATTCGGAGGCAGCAACTTACAGTGAACTGCTGACACAGTTAGATGGCGCGCTTTCAGCCGGAGATGTTACATTTGTAGGCAGTAAGATTGGTTATACGGACGATGCAACCGGAAGTCATTTGGGATATCCCCAGTCGGTGGTAGAACACTTTGTTTCTTATATGGCAGCCAACTCTGACAAACGTCAGTTGTTTATGGACATGATCGGGGATGACAGTAAATACTCCGCTACAAACGGAGCTGCTATTATTGTAGCATTGCCTCTGATCAAATATGCAGTAACTACAAGTTACGATGAGACGACCTTTAGCTTCTCAGGTTTCTCTGAGCAGACCATTAATTCCAATCAGGCGGCAAGCGTTCAGCCTATGCTTCCCTGTATGTACTACGTGAAGGCTACCTGTCCTTCCTGGGCACAGCCGGTAGAGGGTAATGTGGAAGCAACCTTCGGTGAGAATCTGCAGGTGAACTTCGGATCCAATTAAGGTAGTTCCGATTCCAAATTAACGTTTCCATATCGAATTAGAGCATCGGATATGGTGCGACAGAATTGTTTATGATACCCGCGAATTCCTTCGCGGGTTTTATAAATTCTTAATAAATGCGTTATTGACTTTTAGAAGGCAGGGACGTATTATATATCCAGTGGTTAGCACTCGGAACAATAGAGTGCTAACAGATACAAAAAGGAGGCAATCATTATGAAGTTAGTACCACTTGGTGACAGAGTCGTATTGAAGCAGCTGGTGGCAGAAGAGACAACCAAATCCGGTATCGTTCTCACCACACAGAGCAAAGAGAAACCTCAGCAGGCAGAAGTTATTGCTGTCGGCCCCGGAGGTGTTGTAGATGGTAAGGAAGTGAAGATGCAGGTTAGCGTAGGCCAGCAGGTAATCTTCTCCAAATATGCAGGAACAGAAGTGAAGCTTCAGGACGAGGAATACTTAATCGTGAAGCAGAGTGATATTCTTGCAGTAGTTGAATAATCAGGAGGTTTTATCATGGCAAAAGAGATTAAATACGGAGCAGAGGCTAGAGTAGCTCTGGAGGCCGGCGTCAATAAGCTGGCAGATACAGTTAAGGTAACAATTGGACCGAAGGGCCGTAACGTTGTTCTGGACAAGTCCTACGGCGCACCCCTTATCACCAACGACGGTGTTACCATCGCGAAGGAAATTGAATTAGAAGATCCCTTTGAGAATATGGGTGCACAGTTAGTTAAGGAAGTTGCAACCAAGACCAACGACGTAGCAGGTGACGGTACCACAACTGCAACTGTTCTTGCACAGGCTATGGTTCATGAAGGCATGAAGAACTTAGCAGCAGGTGCCAACCCCATTATTTTAAGAAAGGGTATGAAGAAGGCAACCGATGCACCAGTAGAGG
>JAZLHG010000156.1:0-5222 GCA_045616705.1 Lachnospiraceae bacterium
GTTACACACGGTGTAATTGCAGAGATTCATAATATGCAGTATCTGCTTCATCACTTTATTATGGATGAAGTAGGAGGCAGTATGAGACCTGCGGATTTCTTCCTGTCAGTTCCAACGGATATTACGGAAGTAGAAAAAAGAGCATTCTTTGACCTTGTTAAAGAGTCTAACGTAAAAGCTCGTAATATTTATGTTGTTGAGAAGGCAATTGCAGATGGCATCGGTTTGAATGTGGACATTAAGAATTCTCAGGCGATTCTGGTGGTTAATATCGGTTATGAGACTACAGAAATCTCCATACTGTCACTGGGTGGTATTGTGCTATCGAGACTGATTAAAACAGGTGGTAAGAAATTTGATGAGAGTATTCGTAATATCATTCGAAAGGAATACAATCTGTTAATCGGTGATAAGACTGCGGAGCGAGTTAAAATGGCACTTCCGGAATTGGAAGAAGCAGGAGAAGCTGCTGTGGTATATGGTAGGGATATCGTTACGGGTCTTCCGGTTGAGCGATCAATCCCCACAATTCTTCTTGAAAGAGCAATGCATGAGAATTTTGAATACATTATTGATAGTGTCAGGGTGATTCTTGAGAGAACACCTCCTGAACTGGGTGCGGATATTTATAAGCGTGGCATTTATTTGACCGGTGGTTCCGCACGAATCGGAGACTTACACCAGCTAATCAGTAATAATACAGGATTAAAAGTTAACTTTTCCCGGAGGGGAGAGGAAAGTGTTGCTTTTGGTCTTGCGCAAGTCATTAAGAATCCGCAGTATCGATCGGTTGCGTATTCTATGGAGGACTTTAGTAATTAAGGGGTTTTATTATGGCTAGAAATCGTTCAAAGAGAACAAGGATTTCAATTCCAAGTAAATATATCTTATTAACATTCACCATTATCTGTGTGCTGATGATGGTGGTGTCCTATACTACCGATGTTTTGGACGGCGCTCTTGCGGCTGTAGCAGGATATACGATAGTCCCTTTTCAAAAAGGCATATCTCAGGCTGGACAGTGGCTTACTTCACGTTCCGACAATATTAAACGTATGCAGGAACTGACAGAAGAGAATGAAGAACTGAAGAACACTGTCTTTGATCTGACACTCCAGATTAACGAGTTACAACAGGATAAGTACGAACTTTCGGAACTTCGTCAGTTATATGCGCTTGACGATCGCTATGACACTTATGAGAAAATTGGTGCCAGAGTAATCGGTAAGGATGCCGGTAACTGGTTTAGTTCGTTTTTGATTGACAAAGGGACCAACGACGGCATTGATGTGAATATGAACGTTATTGCCGGAGGTGGACTCGTTGGGCTTGTAACAGAAGTGGGCCCCAATTGGGCCACTGTGCGTTCTATTATTGATGACAGCTCCAATGTAAGTAGTATGGTATTGTCTACTTCTGATGTCTGCGTAGTATCGGGAGACTTGGAATTAATGAACAATGGTTATATTAAGTTTTCTCAGCTTATTGATGAAGCAGACAAGGTTGGCCAGGGTGATTTGATTGTAACATCTTATATTAGTGATAAATTCCTGCCCGGTCTTTCGGTCGGCTATATTTCCCATATTAACAAGGATGCAAATAACATGACCAAATCGGGTTATATTACACCAAGTGCTGATTTTAAGCATATTGAAACCGTTCTTGTTATTAAAGATATGAAACATCAGAAGGATTAATATATGCTTCGTAAAGTAACAGTTGTTCTAATGGTTATATTGGCTTTTGTACTGCAGGGATCCGTGTTATCACGAATCCCTCTTGGTGGTATTGTGCCTAATCTCCTGATTATTATTACATCCTCTGTAGGATTTATGAGAGGCAAAACAGAGGGACTTGCAGTAGGTTTTTTGTCAGGTCTGATTCTTGATGTTTTCTTCGGAAATATTTTGGGTTTTTATGCGCTTACGTATATGGTAATCGGTTATCTGAATGGATTTTTCTTGAGTATTTTCTATCGTGAAGACATTAAACTTCCAATTATTCTGATTACGGCCAGCGAGCTTGCATACTGCTTTATCTGTTACGTGTTCCTATTCTTGCTTCGTAGTAAGATGAACCTTGGCTACTATACGATTCATATATTCCTGCCGGAAATTGCATACACAATTCTGGCAACCCTTGTTCTGTATAAGCCGATACAATGGCTGAACGATTTCCTTGAGAGAAGAGAAAAGGGGCGAGCATAGATTGTTTGAAGATATTAGAGATTGGCTAAAAAACATCATATTCTCCCGTTATTTCGTCATGCTGATTGTAATGGCGATTCTGTTCGCTGTTCTTGTTCGTCAGATGTTTGTACTTCAGATTGTAAACGGTGAAGACTACTTGAATAACTTCACGTTGACTATTAAGAAAGAGACAACCATCAAAAGTACCAGAGGTAACATTTACGATCGAAACGGGAAACTTCTTGCCTATAATGAACTGGCTTATTCCGTTACGATTGAAGATGCATTTGAATCCGGGCAGAATAAGAATGAACAGTTAAATGATACGATTTATCATACAATTAAGCTTGTAGAGAGTCCATGAGACCACGTTGTTAATAATTCCGATATTTTTGTAGATGAGGAAGGCGAGTATGAATATTCGGTTTCCGGATCGCGTTTACAGCGTTTTCTTGCAGATATTTACGGCTATACCAACGTATCCGAGCTAAAAGAGGATGAGAAGAATTCTACCCCCAGAGAAATCGTGGAATACCTGGCAAGTAAGGAGAAATATGCCGTAGGACATAATAAGCCGGGTGAGGATGATAAAGATGAATTTGTTCCTTTAATGGGGTACACACCTGAGGAAGCGTTACAGATTATTCGTGTTCGTTATTCTCTCAGTACCAATGCGTATCAGAAGTATTTAACTACAGTAATTGCCCAGGATATCAGCCAGGAAACTGTAGCTCTCATCATGGAAAACATGGCGGAACTTCAGGGTGTTAACATCGAAGAGGATACATTAAGACATTATAATGACGGTAAATTCTTCGGTCATATTCTGGGTTATACAGGATATGCATCTCAAGATGACCTTGCCGCATTAAAGTCTTCCGAACATGACTACAATATGAATGATACCGTTGGTAAATCCGGTGTTGAAAAAGCCATGGAAGAGTATCTGCAGGGAACAAAAGGTAAGGATGTTATCTACGTAGATAATGTAGGTAAGGTGATTGAGACCGTTGAACATGTGGAACCTACAGCAGGTAACGATGTATATTTGTCCCTTGATTCCGATCTTCAGAAAGCGGTATACAGTATGCTGGAACAGAAGTTGGCCGGAATACTGGTATCCAAAATTGTTAACGAAAAAGAATATGATAATTCCAAAGTGAAATCATCCAGAATGATGATTCCCATTGATGATGTATATTATGCATTGTTTAACAATAATGTCCTTGATATTGAACATATGTCTGGATCTGATGCGGGTCCATATGAACAGACCATAGAGGAAGCATACCGTGTTCGTCAGAGTGTGGTATTTTCTACGCTTTATGATGAGATGATGACCATATCTACACCTTATAACGAATTGCCGGAGGAATACCAGGTATATGAGAGTTACATTGTATCCAGATTGTCTTCCAGTAATATGGGTGTGTTAATTTCTGACAGGGTTGATAGGGAAGATGACACCTATAAGGCATGGGCGATTGAGGAGGTAATCAGTCTGAAAGATTATCTTATGTATGCCATTAGTCAGAATTGGGTTGATATTTCGGATTTCAGTACAAGTCAACAGTACTCTTCCTCCGATGAGGTATATGAACAGCTTGTAAATTATATTCTCAACGATTTGCGTAACAATACCGGTTTTGCCAAGAAAATGTTTAAATATATGATTCATGATGACAGCATTACCGGCAGACAGATTGGAATGGCCCTCTATGAACAGAAGGTTATCTATGGAACCGTGGAAGAGAAAAATGCGCTGGAGAATGGGGAGATTTCAGCATATGATTTCTTTATCAATAAAATAGCCAATATTGATATTTCGCCGGCACAGCTGGCGCTTGATCCCTGCAGTGGATCCTGTGTTGTGACAGGTATTCATGGTGACCTTCTGGCACTTGTTACTTACCCCGGTTATGATCTTAACAAATTGGCCAATTCCATCGATGCAGATTATTATGCAAAACTGATGACAGATTTATCAAGTCCGATGTATAACTATGCAACTCAGCAGATGACGGCTCCCGGTTCAACTTTTAAGATGTTATCCAGTATTGCAGGTAATGAGGAAGGCGTTGTAGAGTTAGATGAGCCGATTTACTGTACCGGTGTCTGGGATTCTCTGGAAGAAGAGAAAACATGCTGGGTATATCCGGGTCACCATGGCGACATGGATACCATCAATGCAATCGGTAACTCCTGTAACGTCTATTTCTACGAAGTGGGTTATCGATTGGCCAATAATAATTATATGGATTTATACTCCGAAAAACGCGGTCTGGCTCGTCTTGAGACCTACGCCGATATGTTCGGTCTTACAGAGAAGACCGGAATCGAAATGGAAGAGAATGAACCGAAATTCTCAGATACACTTCCTGTCGATTCTGCAATTGGACAGGGTAGTCATAACTATACAACAATTGGTTTGGCCAGATATCTTACTTCTGTTGCAAGCAGAGGCAATACGTATAATTTCTCGTTAATTGATCATGTGTCTGATCGGGAGGGCAACATGGTAGCCAGATTCGGTCCAACGGTTCGTAATCATGTTAATATTCCTGATACGACATGGGATGCTGTACATCAAGGAATGAGAATTGTGGTACAAAATGCTAAGCCTTTTAGAGGATTTAAGATTCAGGTTGCCGGCAAAACCGGTACGGCACAGACTTCTAAATCCCGTACAAACCATGCGCTTTTCCTCGGGTTCGCACCATATGAAGATCCGGAAATTACGGTATCCGTACGAATTGCTTACGGTTATACATCCGGTAATGCGGCTGCATTGGCTGCGGATGTATTTAAATACTACTTCGAACTTGAGGACAGAAATACGCTGATTAATGGTCATGCGAACTATGATGGCGGATCGGAAATGGACGACTAAGGAGATGGGTTATGAAGAACTATGTAATGATTAAGAGCTTCAAAAACGGAATTTCTGTTATTTTGGACCCGGATGCCCCTTTTGATGTGGTATATACGGAGATGGCTCGTAAATTTAGAGATTCTGCTAAGTTCTTTGGCGAT
>JAZLHG010000157.1:0-4668 GCA_045616705.1 Lachnospiraceae bacterium
GAAGGTGACTACTACAGTGAGATTATTTCACCGGAACTGAAGGAAGGTATGACCGTTGTAATCCCCCAGTCAGAGGAAGATAATCCGTTCCTTCTGATGATGCAGCAGATGAATCGTTAGGAGAGGTACAATGGCCGGTAGAGTAATTATTGATATGAAGAATATCGTGAAGCGATACTTCATTGGTAAGCCCAATGAACTGGAAGTGCTTCATGGCATCGATCTTACGGTTCGGGAAGGCGAATTCGTGTCCATCGTAGGCCAGTCCGGTTCCGGTAAGTCGACGTTAATGAACGTAATCGGAGCCCTGGATCGCCCTACGGAAGGTGAGTATTTCTTAAACGGCGTAGACATGTTCAGAGCGGATGATGAAGACTTGTCTGCCATTCGCTGTAAGGAAATCGGATTTGTATTCCAGACTTATAATCTGGTTGCAAGAACCACAGCACTTAAGAATGTAGAACTTCCTATGTTATATTCCAATACACCCCGTTCCATCAGAAGAAAGAGAGCTAAGGAGCTGCTTGCCATGATGGAGATGGAGGAACGTATGTCCCATACACCGGATGAATTGTCCGGTGGTCAGAAGCAGCGTGTAGCCATCGCTCGCGCCATGGCCAATGATCCTGCAATTATTCTTGCGGATGAGCCTACCGGTGCGCTGGATTCCGGGACAGGACGTATGATTATGGATATTTTCCATAGACTGAATAAAGAACAGGGCAAGACCATTGTGCTCATTACCCACTCTAACGAGTTGGCTGAAGAGACTGAGCGCATTCTCACACTGAAGGATGGTCTGATTACAGGCTCCAGGAAAGGAAGTGGCGTCCGTGTTGATCTTTGAGAATATTTCGTTAGCGTTTACCGCGCTGATTTCCAATAAAATGCGCTCCCTTCTGACGATGCTTGGCATTATCATTGGTATCGGATCGGTTATTGCCATTGTTACGGTAGGTAATTCCCTGACCAATTCCATCACTTCATCCATGGCTTCTATGGGTGCCAACAATATCACGGTATATATCCAGCAGAAATCAGATGATGAGGATTCGGATGATGCCAGGGGTATGATTTTCAGAGGCCCCAGACGAATGAGGAACCCCGGTGAGGAGGACTATATTACTACAGAGATGGTATATGAGTTCGCTGAGAATTTCCAGGATGAGGTGAAGGATATTTCTTTTGAAGAATCTCTGGGAAGCGGTAAGGTTACAATGGGAACCAACTATGCCAATGTGGCTGTAAAAGGTGTAAATAATGGTTATTTTACTTCTTCGAATATAGAACTTCTAGCAGGTAGTAAACTGTCTGAGAAAGCCCAGATGGGTGGTAAGAATGTCTGTATGGTCTCCGACTACTTCGTTGACAATATGTATGCCGGAGATAAGGAGAAGGCCCTTGGCAAACAGATAGAGGTTGTTATCGGAAGAAACTTCTATCAGTTCAATATTATCGGTGTATATAAGTATGAAGCGACCATGATGACGTTATCCTCCAAGAAGGACATCTCAACGGACCTTTATGCCCCTCTTCGTACCGTTGAGAATTATAGTCACAAGCCTGATAAGCATCAGTCCTTTACGGTAATCACCAATACAGATGTGAATACCCAGGATTTCCAGAAGAGAATATCCAGATTCTTCGAACGCTATTATCATAAGAACAAATATTTCGAGGTGTCTACATTCTGTATGGAATCCATGATTAGCACTTTTGCGGACATGCTTGATAAAATATCTATTGCAATATCCGTAATTGCCGGAATCTCCTTGTTAGTTGGTGGTATTGGTGTTATGAATATTATGATGGTATCTATTTCCGAGCGAACCAGAGAGATTGGTACTCGTAAGGCATTAGGTGCAACCAATGCTTCCATTCGACTGCAGTTCATTATGGAAGCCATGGTATTGTGTCTGGTTGGCGGTGTATTTGGTATCATTGTAGGCATCGTAGGTGGATCTCTTGGCGCTAAGGCGTTAGGATATGAGGCATCACCCAGCGTATCCAGTGTGGTGGTATCCTTGTTATTCTCCTTAGCAATTGGTGTGTTTTTCGGATTCTATCCTGCTAACAAGGCCGCCAAGATGAACCCGATTGATGCATTAAGATATGAATAATGGTGGAGGTTACTATGGAGTTACTGGATTATGAAGCAAAACACAGTGCTCTCCTTCGGGAAAGTAGCGCAGAATGTACTTTGTTTTTAAAACGTGGTGGGGATTTCCCTTTGGTTGGTCCCTGTGACATTGCCTTATATGGTAGTGGCGCAAGAAGAACCATCAAAGGTGGTACCGGTTCAGGGGAGGTCAATTCCAGATTTAGTTACTCTATTGAAGAGGGCCTGAAAGAGACCGGATTCACAATTACAACCACAGACTGGCTGGATGCATATGATCGCATTCATGAAGAAGCTCATGTACAGTTTGTGAAGGATATTAAGAAGGCTGCTCTTAAGCAGCATAGAATGGCTGTATTTGAGGCCATGGGTAAGGTAATGCCGGAACCCAATTATGCACTACCTTTAAAGGGAGAAGGCAAGGTTTGTGTATACGTATTGGCCCGTATTTCCGGTGAAGGCAATGACCGTAATCCGGTAGAAGGCGATGTGAAATTATCTCCCACAGAGATTCGTGACATTCTGGCCGCCAACGCCATGTATGAGAAGTTCATGCTGGTTCTGAATGTGGGCGGACCGGTGGATTTGACGCCGGTTGCAGCGGTTAAGAATGTACTGCTGATTTCCCAGCTTGGAATGGAGACCGGTTTGGTATTTGCAGACATCCTTCTTGGTAAGGCCAATCCTTCCGGTAAATTAACCACAACCTGGAGCAAATGGGAGGATTATCCGCAGATTGGTGATTTTGGGGATCGGAACGAGACCCGTTATAAAGAGGGTGTTTATGTTGGTTATCGCTATTTCTTGAGTGCTAATGTGAAGCCTGCATTCCCCTTCGGATTTGGTCTGTCTTATACGCAGTTTGAAATGGGTACGGCAAGTGTATCCGTAAGTGACGATGCGGTTACTCTTATTGTTCCGGTTGTAAATACAGGTAAATATTCCGGTAAGGAAGTTGTACAGGTTTATATAACAACTCCAGAGGGGATTCTGGATCATCCGAAGAGAGAATTGGCTGCTTATGGTAAGTCAGAACTTCTTGCAGCAGGTGAAGGGAAGAATGTTACTGTATCATTCCGTCTTCGTGATATGGCATCTTATGACAGCGCAAACCATAGATGGTTCTTAGAACAGGGCGAATACATTGTATGGGTAGGTAACTCATCCGAGGATTGTGAACCGGCCTGTGTATTAACCGTAGATGAAGAGGTTACTGTAAGGGTTACGAAGAATTGTCTGGGTGAGGCTGACTTTGCAGATTATGTGCCCGAGGCATCAGGAGATGATCTCCGTGATTTGGCACTTCAGGAACTTCCGCATTTCGTTATAAATGGAATTGTCACGGAAGAAGTGGACTATGATGTTACAGAACCGGTATGTGAACAAGTGAAGGCGTTAACAGATGAGGAACTGTGTAGTGCCCATATCGGTGAATATAGAGAAGGTGGTACGGTTGCCAGTGTAATCGGTGAGGCCAGTAGACATGTGGCCGGGGCAGCAGGCGAGAGTACCAATAAGTTACTTGATAAGGATTTTCCGGTGCTTGTTATGGCAGATGGCCCTGCCGGTGTCAGAATCAATATGGACTATGTGATTGATGCGGCCGGAGATGCCCACGGCCTAGGAGATCCCGTTCCTCAGTTTATCGCAGATTATCTGCCGAAACCGGTTGTATCCATGCTTCGTCTGTTAGCCGGTAAGCAGCCTGAAGGAGAGGTGCAACATCATTATGCATCCGCTGTCCCGATTGGAACTGCTATTGCTCAGAGCTTTAATGTGGAACTGGCTAAGGCATACGGTGACATTGTAGGCGATGAAATGGAACGCTTTGATGTAGATTTGTGGCTTGCACCTGCACTGAATATTCACAGAAGCATTCTGTGTGGAAGAAACTTCGAGTATTATTCAGAAGATCCTCTGGTAAGCGGTCTTACCGCAGCTGCCATTACCAATGGTGTACAGGCACACGAAGGTCGCTATGTTACCATTAAACATTACGCGGTGAATAACCAGGAGACTAATAGATATTTCAGTAACAGTATTGCAAGTGAGAGAGCACTTCGCGAGATTTATCTGAAGGGATTTGGCATTGTAATGAAGGAGAGTAATCCCCGTACGGTAATGACCTCTTACAATCTGTTAAACGGTCAGCATACTTCTGAACGAACAGATCTCATTGAAGATATTCTGAGAGCAGAGTTTGGATTTGACGGATTGGTAATGACAGACTGGGTAGTAGCCAGCATGAAGAGAGGTGCGGACTGCATTTATAATGTTCCGGTTGCTTGGAAGGTGGCAGCAGCCGGTAATGAACTGTTCATGCCGGGCAGTAAAGCAAATTATCAGGAACTGCTAAAGGGCCTTAAAAAGGGAGATATCAGTAGAGAACGTTTGGAACAGACCGGTTCCAGAATCTACCGAGTTCTTCATGAGATTAAAGGTTAATCATAAAACGAGAAGGAATTATTCCTTCTCGTCAGACTGTAGACAAAGTCCACGGCTTGTGCCGTGGATTTTTCTATGTATAAATGCCCTCAAAGCCTATAAAT
>JAZLHG010000158.1:0-3269 GCA_045616705.1 Lachnospiraceae bacterium
CCATTCTCATCCTGAACGTGACCAAGAACGATAACGTTTTCATAAGGAGCCTTGTTGAATAACAGGGTTGACTCTGCAAGTAATGAATAGAACCATCCTCTGGTCTGATCAACTGCCTCAGAGATAAACTGTGCAGGGAACTGTGCCTCAAACAGATCCTTATTCTCAAAAGGATAATGATGCTGTGCAAAAGGCATTGCACCTGAATCGAACCAGCAGTCAATTACTTCCGGAACTCTCTTCATGCTTCCGCTACACTCAGGACACTTGCAAATGATTTCATCGATATAAGGACGATGAAGCTCTACTGTAAGAGCAGCGTCGTTGCCGCTTGCTGCCTTCAGTTCTTCTCTGGAACCGATGGAGATCTGCTTACCACAGTCTGCACACTCCCAAATGTTAAGCGGTGTGCCCCAGTAACGGTTACGGGATACACCCCAGTCCTGAATATTCTCAAGCCAGTCGCCGAATCTTCCTTTACCGATAGATTCGGGGATCCAGTTAATGGTGTTATTGTTACGAATTAAGTCGTCCTTTACAGCGGTCATCTTAATGAACCAGGACTCACGGGCAAAGTATAAAAGGGGAGTATCACATCTCCAGCAGTGAGGATAGTCATGCTCTACTTTGGGAGCTGCGAACAGGATTCCTCTTCCGTCTAACTCTTTTAATACCTCGGGATCACAGTTGATCGCACCCTCGTCAATTTCCTTCTGGGTAGGCTTACATCTCATACCACCGAAAGGAGTCTCTTCCTTCATGACACCGTGTTCATCTACCATCTGTACAAAAGGTGCATCATACTTACGACCTACTCTGGCATCATCTTCACGGAATGCAGGAGCGATATGTACAATACCGGTACCATCTGACATGGTTACATAGTCATCACAGTATACGAAGAATGCTTTCTTGTGCTGCTTCTCTACGGATTCTTTTGCACACTCATAGAGAGGCTCATATTCCTTATATTCAAGGTCTGTACCAACATAAGTCTCCAGTACTTCATATGCAGGTACACCATCTTCTCTCTCAATTCCACCAAGTACCTGATCTGCAAGTGCCTGTGCCAGGATATAGGTATAACCGTCTGCAGCCTTTACTCTAATGTAAGTGTCTGTAGGGTTAACGCAGAGTGCGATATTGCTGGCTAAGGTCCAAGGTGTGGTTGTCCATGCTAAGAAATAAGCATCCTCATCCTTAATCTTAAATCTTACAATTGCAGTACGCTCCTTCAGAGTCTTATAACCCTGTGCTACCTCGTGTGAGGACAGAGGGGTTCCACATCTGGGGCAGTAAGGTACGATCTTAAAGCCTTTATATAAGAGATTCTTATCCCAAATCTCCTTAAGAGCCCACCACTCGGACTCAATGAAATCATCATGATAGGTAACGTAGGGATCATTCATATCTGCCCAGAAACCAACGGTTCCGGAGAAATCCTCCCACATTCCTTTGTATTTCCAAACGCTCTCCTTACACTTGGTAATGAACGGATCCAGACCATATTCCTCAATCTGCTCCTTACCGTCTAAGCCCAGAAGCTTCTCTACTTCCAGCTCTACAGGAAGTCCGTGTGTATCCCAGCCTGCCTTACGGGGTACCATGTAACCCTTCATAGTACGGTATCTGGGAATCATGTCCTTAATGACACGGGTCAGCACATGACCAATGTGGGGCTTACCGTTTGCTGTGGGCGGTCCATCATAGAATGTGTAAGTCTCGCCTTCTTTTCTGTTCTCCATACTCTTCTCGAAGATCTGGTTCTCACGCCAGAACTTCTCGACCTGCTTCTCTCTTTCGACGAAGCTTAAGTCAGTTGATACTTTTTTGTACATATTTGCCTCCTTGCCGCAGTCGCTTTCTCGTCACGCTCTGCGAAGATATAATTAACTGCCGCGCCCACGTATCCGATGAACGGGCATGAACTACCTAGTTTATTCTTCGGCTCTTGTCATGGAATGCTTAACCAGAATATAGCCACCCTGCAATTCTTCTTCATCAACATTCCAACCACAGGTGTCTACTTTGTAGTCATCCATGAACTTATCCATGAAGCCGGCTCTGTAAGCTTCATTGTCATAAGACTGAAGCACCTGCGAAGCCACCATGGAATCTCTTACTACATTATAAAATTCTGTACTCTTGCCTTTGGCTGCTGCCAACTGATCGTAGCAGTCATCGAAATATAACGGAAGACTATCCAATACATCTTCCTGGGTTAATCCATAATCTGCAAGGGTCAGAAGCGCAACCGGCATAACCTCTGCTCCTGCGGGAACCTCCTCCGGCAGTACAGATGCCTCTGCACCGTCTACATTCTCCGGCATCTTAAGACCTTCCGGAGCCATTGACACATCTAACTTAGATTCTTCTTCACTGTCATCGAGAACAGGCAATGTGGTGTCCTTCGCTTCCGCTGTTACGCCTGCCTGATCCTTATATAAGAACCCCGCAATGGTATCAGACAAACCGGGGTTAAAATGACACGCCAAAATGAGACCGATCAGACCTATTCCGAGCGCTCCCAAAATACCAAGAATAATTTTGACTGCTTTCATATTCAGCACCTATATAAAACAAGACTGTTATGCCACAATAACATAACAGCCTTATTCTATCTTAAATATTCAAATATCACAAGAACATTTCGTGATTTAAGCCTTGCCGTCGGAACCAAGAACGTTAACGATCTTGTGAGCAACCATATCCTTAACAGCCTGACGAGCGGGCTTCAGATACTGACGAGGATCGAAATGATCGGGATGCTCAGCAAAGTACTTACGCATATTACCTGTCATTGCAAGACGGATATCGGAGTCGATATTGATCTTACATACAGCAAGCTTAGCAGCTTCACGTAACTGCTCTTCAGGGATACCAACTGCATCCGGCATATTTCCGCCAAATTCGTTAACCATCTTAACGAATTCCTGAGGAACTGATGATGAACCGTGAAGAACGATGGGGAAACCGGGAAGGCGCTTAATGCACTCCTCCAAAACGTGGAAACGAAGCGGAGGGGGAACAAGGATTCCTTCAGCGTTTCTGGTACACTGATCTGCAGTAAACTTATATGCACCGTGTGATGTACCGATGGCAATTGCAAGTGAATCACAACCGGTCTTGTCAACGAATTCTTCAACTTCTTCGGGACGTGTGTAGCTCTCGCTACCTGCTTCTACACAAACCTCATCCTCGGTACCTGCAAGAGTTCCGAGCTCAGCCTCAACAACAGCGCCGTGAGCATGTGCATACTCAACAACCTT
>JAZLHG010000159.1:0-3804 GCA_045616705.1 Lachnospiraceae bacterium
CAGTTTCATGAAATCTTTACTTTTTAAATATTCTTCTCTGTTCATACTGTTATTGTACCACAAGAATAAAAGCCTCTACTGATATATCAGATATTTCTCTCTTGATTTCTTAAATGCATCCACTTCTTGCTTCCAGGAAGATTTCACAGTCTGTGCATCACACCCTTGCTCAATCATCACGCGAACAGAATCTGTTCCCATAAGAAGGTCAATCCAGTAATGACCGTTTTTGTCCTTTTTACCCCAGAAATTCACCTGCGGATTGGTCTTCGCCATGTCTTGATAAGTACGAATGACATATTGAAGATTGATTCCTTCATCCCACAGCACGTCAAGAGGAATATTGGTAAGATTCACTCCATAACAGGTCTGTCCCTCATACATTGGCTGGTTGGCTCCCGGAATAGACTGGGGAACAAACGTATAATCATAGCCTTCTATCTGATTGTAATACGGACTGCCATAGACATTAAACGGTAACTCCGTACCTCTTCCCACAGACACCACCGTATTCTCAAAAAAGCAGGTAGAGGCATAGAGATATACCGCCCTCATATCCTTTATATTGGGAGAAGGTCGCTTAACGATGGAATAATGATCTTCACGGTTATAGTTCTCACAAGGTATCACTGTAATGTTACAGGAATCCTTACCGGCCTCAAGCCACCCTTCCCCATTCATCATAAGGGCAAGTTCGCCTAAGGTCATACCATGAACAACCGGTATGGGAAGTCTTCCCACGCCGGAGTGAAATCCTTCTTTTAACACCGGCCCATCCACATAGAATCCGTTGGGGTTGGGCCTATCCAGAATCACAACCTCTTTCCCTTTTGCGCCACAGGCATCTATCAGATAATACATGGAAATATAGTAGGTGTAGAAACGAAGACCCACATCCTGTATGTCCACTACCAGCACATCGAACCGGTCCATATCTTCATCGGAAGGATAATGGGAATTGCCACTATATAGAGATAGAATCGGAACACCTGTCTTCTCATCTACAGAGTCATTCACCCCGGCTCCCGCATCTTCCGTTCCTCTAAATCCATGTTCCGGGCTGAAAATTGCCTGCACATTCACACCCTGTTCAATGAAAGCATCCAATATGTGCATACCATATACAGCCGAATTACCGAATTCATCCTGCCCGAAAGGAATATTCTCATAGCCTTCAGGAAGCAAGTCATTCTCTGACAACTGGTATGCAGAGTAAATCGTATTTCGATCTCCTACAATGCCGGTTTGGTTGGAAAACAGTGCAACTCGTTTTCCTTCAAGCAGTGGCAGATAATTCTCCGGCTGCTCATCACCCAACAGTATTTTTGTCTCTTCCACTTCCTGTTGTGGTTGACCGCCGTCAGACATATAGATATTCTTACCAACACTGTTATAAGTTAGACCAAATCCCCGTTCATATACTATTTTCTCCGTATAGGAACCTGTTTCAGCATCATATAACGGAATATCGATGGGAAGCTTACCAACAGCCGGGTAAGTCCCCAGTATTACTTCCATCCCCGCTACAATATTAGGACCGAAAGCCTTCTTCGTATCCGTACTCACATTGAGAAGGACCTCTGTCACATCCACCGTCGAACCTTTGCAACCGTATACACATACAATTCCATCCGCATCCGGATAAAGCTGCACGTCATAGGGCTTATCAACAGACATTACAATAGAATCCTTACCCTGCGACTTGGCGTAAGCAGTTACTCTGTAAGGAATCCCCGACTGCCAACACTTATTGTCCATTTTCCCGGAAGAGCCGATTTCGGACAATACAATGACATGATTATGATCATCAATCATCTCCGTAAGGCGAGAGCTCAGACCATAATCATCCGAATTCTCAGATGAAATCTCCATAAAATCATCTTCAGAATAACATGTTATGTCAACCTTGCTTCGATCGGATATCACCTGTTCCTTCACTGCTCGATTCCATCCGATTGCAATTTGTCCCAATTCATTCTCATAAGCGGTAAGAACTAAAGTCTTACTATCCGGTGTAATGGATAAAGGCAGTATGCCATCATTCTTAACCACCGTAACCGCTTTAGCGGAAATCTCCCGCTCCAGTTCCCGATGTTCCTTACAACCAACAATTTCTAAGTTCTCCTCCGACAAATCATCCGTAGAATAATCAAGGATTCCTCTCTCCTGTTTCAATTTCAGTATTCTTCGAACTGCATCGTTTAAACGTTTCTTGGATAGTTCCCCCTTTTTAATCCCAAGACATACTCTGTCAATTACTCGGTCAAGCCTTGCAAGATCTTCTGTACTGTTCACGCCGGCCACAGGCATACAGATTAAGTCGGCACCTGATGAAAGAGCCAGCACTACAGCTTGCCCCTCATCAAAAGTATTGCTGATTCCTTCCATATTCATGGCATCCGTACAGATCACTCCGTCAAACCCCATTTGATTCCTTAAGATGTCAGTTAACATAACGTACGACATCGTAGCAGGTCTATATTCCTCCACTCCGGTCTTATCAGACAAAACAGTGGAGGAATCAATCTCCGGAAACAGGATGTGTGCAGTCATAATCATGTCCTGCCCATTCGCAATGAGATGCTCATAAGGCTTCAGTTCATTCTGCAATAATTCTTCGTAAGTTAAATTCGATACAGGAAGCCCATAGTGAGAATCAGTTTCCGTATTACCGTGTCCCGGAAAATGCTTGGCGCAGGTAATGACTCCACCATCTATTAATCCCCTTGTATACTCCTTAGAATAGGCGGTAACAATCTCCTGGCTATCAGAGAAACTACGAACACCAATCACCGGATTGGCCGCATTATTATTAACATCCACAACCGGTGCCAGATTTAAATTCACTCCAACTGCGGATAATTCCGTACCAATCAAATAACCGGCATCATAGCTTAGCTGAATATCATCCGTGGCAGCAAGCGCCATATTTCCGCACATAGCGGTTCCGTCACCAAGACGATAGACCATGCCGCCCTCTTGATCGGCAGCAATCAGAAGCGGTACTCCGTGATGCTCCATGGCTGCAGCCTGCATATCACAGGTTAATCTGAATGTATCTTCAGAAGACTTCATATTCTGACCGGACAGAATCAGCCCACCCAAGTCATAGTCACTAATGACTTGGGCAAGATCATCATTAAGTACACTAACCGCTTCTCCCTGCCAAGTTGAGAAATCCATCATAAAGGTCTGTGCAACCTTCTGTCTTGTATTCATCCTTCGGAAAATAAGCTCTCTTTTTAATGCGTCTCTGTTAACATAACATAATATTATGAAAACAAGGCATAGCAGTCCCAATGCTAATATCATTATATTTTTCTTATTAAAAGCAAATTTCTTCATGAGACATTCCTATCAAACACGGCTTAAACAGCAAAAAGACTCATCTTACGATGAGCCTTTTTGTATGGTCATTTTACCACATTTTCACACAGATTCCTACGCTATCTTACTGAGAAACTAACATCAATTAACGGTGTGCATACTGTATTTCCGTTGTGTTCTGCCGTTGCATCCACAATGTATCTGTAATCTCCTGTTGGTAGATTATTAAAGATTAAATCATCGTTAATGGTATATCTAAGGTCAACTTCCGTAGTATCTACCATGTAGCAGGAATAGAATCCATTCAGTGCATTACCATTCATGTCAGCCACATAACCCTGCACCTTTTTCAAGGTTCCGGGATTAGACCGTACAGTTCCACGAATACCGAAATTTTTACCTCTTTGATGCACGCTGGATGGATAATTCTGCCCACTGATACTGATTATGGGTTGTAAGGTCGGTGTGGGTTCAGGA
>JAZLHG010000160.1:0-4615 GCA_045616705.1 Lachnospiraceae bacterium
CAGTGGTAACTTAAGTGCTATTAACTTCCTCGAAGAGTGCATGACATATACTATGAAGATTAAGGGTATTAATGGTCATTTTGCACATGTTGTTCCGGACGATGAAGAGACCCCTTATGAGATAAAACTGGAAGAACTGGATCTTAAGACCAAACAGATTAAGCCGGCTACACATTTTTATGCGCAAATTGAACATTTGGATGAAGATGATGACAAGTCGCCACTGGTGACCAGAATCAGAATCAATCCGGAAAATGTACAGAAGTTATTAAATAGACTTCAAAATGGTACAACTTATACTTTATATGTAAGTTACAAGTTGAAAGAGACCGGAGAATACTTACCCCCTACACGACTTACTGTAGTGCCGAAGGATAAGTGCCCAAGTATTACGCAGTCTAAGGATAATGTTAAGATTTATGCGGGAGCTGCGCCTGCTAATCGCTATGGTAGAATATTTGTTGCGAAGAAGTCGCGAGAACTTGCATATATTGCCGAGGAGAATGTATATGAAGGTGCTCCGATTGATAAGAACATAGTAGGTATTGGCACTAGAATAGCAGACAATGCATCGGATGGAATTAAGAATGCATTTAAACTTGAGACCACATCCTTCTATCGATTAACAGAGGATGAGAATGGATATCCGATGTTAACATTGAATAAGGAAGACGAAGATGGTGATCCGTTAGATATTGCTACATATGGAGATTTCCGCGAAGTAATTGAAGACAAGGAAGTTAATTTACTTGAAGCGTCAACAAAGCATATCGTTGAGGCTTGCATTGATGAGGAGCACCAAAAACTTAAATGGGATGAAATGCCGATGCAGTGTATCATGGTAGATGATGATGGTATTCCTGTCCTTACTACAAATGGAGCAATTCAATATGGTGCATACTTAGACCTGTATGTAATCCGTCCTTCAGCAGTGAAGCTTAATACATCGACAGTCGTACCGATCGAAATTCGTTATGAACTTCAGAATTTGGATAAAGTTGGTAAAAAGATTAATATTAAAGCAAAGGTTATGAAGTAGTATTACGAATTGATAACCGAATAATGATAAGAAAGCGGTGCAGAAATGCACCGTTTTCTTATTTGCGTTTACGAGAAAATGTTGATAAAATATCACCGTTAGAATGATATATAGAATCCGATGATGTCGGATGATGTGGAGGAAATATGAAAGTTTATGTGTTAAATGGACCGAATATTAATATGCTTGGTATCAGGGAACCGGGTATATACGGTAGTGAGACCTATCAGGATCTTGTCCGTATGATTGAAGAACATGGCAAGGAACTTGGGATAGAAGTAGAAGTGAAGCAGACCAATTCGGAAGGAACGCTGATTGATTATATTCAGAGCGCATACTTTAATCAAGTTGATGGCGTTGTGATTAATCCCGGCGGATATACCCATACCAGTGTAGCGGTAGCGGATGCAATATCCGGTATCCATATTCCTACCGTTGAGGTGCATATTTCGGATATTACCAAGAGGGAAGCGTTTCGACAGCATTCTTATGTAACACCGGTTGCGGTTAAGACCATTTATGGACATGGGTTAAAGGGGTATCTGGAAGCTATGGATTTCCTGATTCAAAGATCTTAAAATAAGTCGACATAAGAATATGTTATGGCAACCAATACATATAATGGTTTACATAAGATTACAATGCAAGTTAACATAACAAAAATGAAATGAAACAATATGGCATAAGGGAGAAATGATGGCTAAATATTGTATTAGGTGTGGGGCATTGATGCATGATGCAGATTACCGTTGCTATACCTGCGGTATGATGTACAATCAACCCAAGAAGAAAAAATACTGGTTAATTCCGGTTATCATTGGTGGTGTTATTGTTACGTTAGTGCTGGGATTTGTAATTTGGGCACTACTGGGTTCTGACAGAGATTATGCAGAGGCGCCTCCGGCAGAGTATGTGGACGATTATGATGATGATTCTAATGCTGCCAATCAGACATTGGTAGGTTCCGGAAGTAATGATGAGACCTGGGCGATTTATTGGTATTTATGTGGTACGGACCTGGAGAGCGAAGGCGGATTTGCAACAGCTAACCTGGCAGCCGTTGAGAATATTGCTGATTTTCCGGAGAATGTAACATTGGTAATCGAGGCCGGTGGTACAAAAGAATGGCAGAATTCTGAATTCGCGGATGGACAGATTACCAGATGCGTGTGGGATGCAAGCGGCAGACAGGTCGTAGAGGTTCTTAATGACACCAATATGAGTGATGCGGGCACTCTTAGGGATTTCCTGAATTTTGCCAATACTAATTATGATGCGGATCATAAAATGTTCTTGTTCTGGGATCACGGCGGTGGCTCACTTGATGGTGCAATTTGTGATGAAATGCATGAAGGGGATACCTTGACAATTGACGAAATGTATCAGGGATTCGCTGATTCCTGTGTGTTGTCAGAGTCCAATCCTCCATTTGATATGATCGGATTTGACTGTTGTCTTATGGCAACACTGGATGTTGCTAACGTATTCAGTGATATTGGCAAATATTTAGTGGCTTCGGAAGAATTAGAGCCCGGATGTGGTTGGAACTATAGCGAGTGGATTGCGTCCCTTGGAGAGAAGCCGGGTATCACACCGGAAGAGATTGGAAGAGTAATCTGTGATAGTTTTCTTGAACAGTCTGAATATGAGGGCGTTGCTGAAAAGGTAACATTATCTCTTACTGATTTAAGCCGCGTTCATAACTTAATAGATGCATACGACAGCATGGGCCTTGCGCTTATGAAGATGACAACGGAGAACGAGACATTTTATACACAGGTTGCCAGAACTGCCGAGAAGACCAAAGGATTTGGCAATGATGATGGCGAATATGTTGTTCCGGAGATGCTTGATTTGGGCGATTTTGCCAAGCGTATGTCTGATAAGTGTAATGAAGCAGGTGATGTGCTTGCGGCATTAAATGACTGTGTCCTCTATAGAATTTCAGGTCCTATGGCCGGAAATCCTATGGGACTTAGTATGTATTATTCTGCCGATGCTGACAAGTTGGGCGATTTCATGCGTTTAGGAGCTGGATCTTCGTTTAAGTATTTCTATTCATTGGGGCTTACCGGTGAAATAGACGAAGATGGTGTGCAATATTTGGCAGATAATGATTTGAGCGCCGATGATGTTCCTCAGCTTGCAACTTTAGATGACTATGCTTCCGAGGCAATTCCCGTTCATTATGTGGATGGAGAAAATGCCTATATCGATATTGGAAGCGAAATGGCCGATATTGTTTCGGAAATTTGTTATGAATTGTTCTACTATAATGAGGAAGAGGATTATATGATTAGCCTTGGTACCGATGACGAACTGGATTTCGACTGGGAGAACGGTGTATTCCATGAGGAGTTTCCGGGTTACTGGGGTATGATTGAGGATATTCCGGTGAATATGAATCTTGCCTATGCCAGTGACGATTATAACGAATATATCATACCGGTTGTAATCGACGGAAGAGATGCAAATCTGAGTGTATATTACGACTTTTCTACAGAAGAGTGGGAAATCGGTGAGGCCTGTTATATCAATTCCAATGGCATCAGCTCCAGGGATATTGTTCCCATGAAACCGGGGATGAATGTTCAGGTAATCGGATATATGGCAAGTATTTCCGGCGATGATGATTTCGAGGAATATGTTATGGGAGAGTTCGTATATTCCAACAGTACAGCGTTTAAGATGTTTGAACTTCCCAATGGTGAATACATGATGAACTTTAAATTGGTGGATTTCGCAGGTAATACCAAGTATTCAGAATATATCGATATGAGGGTTTACGATGATCATATTTCCTATTTATAATAGGGGTGTGTGCCGGAATGTAACGAGTACTAACCGAAAACAGCGAAAATAGGGCTGGTACGATTGACAGCATCGACAAAAGAAAATATAATGTGTTTGTTCATTTTATTATGATAAAACGATAAAGGAGGAATTATTATGAAAAAGTTTTTAAGTGTTTTATTAGCAGTTGCTATGGTAGCTGCACTTGTAGGCTGTGGTTCTGCAGATAAGGGTAGTAAGAAGTATATCATCGCTACAGATACTGTATTCAAGCCTTTTGAGTACACCAATGAGAAGAACGAGTTTGTAGGTATCGACGTTGATATCCTTGCAGCTATCGCTGAGGATCAGGGATTTGATTATGAGTTACAGTCTCTTGGTTGGGATGCGGCAGTAGCAGCAACCCAGTCCGGTCAGGCTGATGGTATGATTGCAGGTGCAACCATTAAGCAGGAGAGAATTGACAATGGTTGGATTTTCTCCGATGGTTACTATGATGCTACTCAGACATTCGTAGTTGCAGCAGACAGCTCCATCGCAAGCTTTGATGATCTTGCCGGTTTAAACGTTGCAGTTAAGAATGGTACAGCAGGTGCTGACTTTGCTAATTCTCTTAAGGATCAGTACGGTTTCACTGTAACTGTATTTGAGGATTCACCTACAATGTATCAGGATGTTATCATGGGTAACTCTGCAGCATGTGTAGAGGATACACCGATTATGGCATGTTCCATTAAGGAAGGTGGCGTTGCTCTTAAGATTCCCGCAGGTATGGAATCAGAA
>JAZLHG010000161.1:0-3758 GCA_045616705.1 Lachnospiraceae bacterium
GGTGTTGCCAAAGCAGGTGCACAGGTTGTGTTGATCTCCGGTTATGACGGTGGTACAGGTGCAGCACCCATCAGTTCTATTCATAATGCAGGACTTCCTTGGGAACTTGGTGTAGCTGAGACCCATCAGACACTGATTCAGAATGGACTTAGAGAACGTGTAAGAATTGAGGCGGACGGTAAGTTAATGTCCGGTCGTGATGTTGCAATTGCGACCATGCTTGGTGCAGAGGAATTTGGATTTGCAACAGCACCCTTGATTACTCTCGGATGCGTGATGATGCGTGTTTGTAATCTGGATACCTGTCCTATGGGTATTGCAACACAGAGTCCTAAGCTTCGTGAGAGATTTATCGGTAAGCCGGAATATGTTGAGAATTTTATGCTCTTTATTGCCAGAGAGTTAAGAGAATATATGGCTAAGCTGGGTGTGAAGTCCATTGACGAACTGGTAGGCAGAACAGATTTATTAATGCCGAAACAGGACCGCAAAGACGGCGCAGCAAGAATTTCCTTTGATAGAATGTTATTCGGAGGAGACAGTCAGAATCTGTACTATAATGCAGAAAAGATATATGACTTTGAACTGGAGAAGACAGCTGATGAGAGAGTACTTCTTCAGAATAAAGAAATTCTTAACGCAATTGCTAAGAAGAGTACAGCTGAGGTTACCATTGATATCAATAATATTGATCGTTCATTTGGTACTTTACTTGGAGCAGAAGTTACCAGACAGAATAGCGAAGGACTTGAGAGCGATTCTATTGTTATTCATTGTAACGGCTCCGCAGGCCAGAGCTTTGGTGCATTTATTCCCAGAGGAATTACCTTGGATGTTAGTGGTGACGCTAATGATTATCTTGGTAAAGGCTTATCCGGTGGAAGAATTGTTGTGAAAGCACCCGAGAATGCCGCATATGATGCGGAAAATAATATTATTGCGGGTAACGTAGCTCTTTATGGTGCAACATCCGGTGAACTATATGTATCCGGTGTTGTGGGTGAGCGATTCTGTGTAAGAAACTCCGGTGCAACTGCAGTTGTTGAAGGTGTAGGAGAACATGGCTGCGAATATATGACCGGTGGTCGTGTTGTTATTCTTGGTTCTACCGGTAAGAACTTTGCAGCAGGAATGAGTGGTGGTATTGCATATATTTATGATGAATCAAACCGCTTGTATCGAAACCTGAATAAAGAACTGGTTCTGATGGAAAAGGTTGAGATGAAGTCTGATATTGAAGAACTGAGACATATGCTTGAGAACCATGTAAAGTATACAGGCTCTAAGAAAGCAGCTTCTGTTCTTGCAGATTTTGCCAATAATCTTCATAAGTTTAAGAAGATTATTCCTGAGGATTACAAGAAATTGATTTCCACAACGAACATCTTAGAAGAGCAGGGTATGTCCACAAGCGAAGCACAGATTGAAGCATTTTATAAGTGCACCGGAAAGGAGTAATCAGAATGGGAAAGTCAACCGGATTTTTAGAATATGATAGAAAAAATGGAGAAGTGATAGCTCCTAAGGATCGATTACTCAACTTTGAAGAGTTTCATAAATGTTTGTCAATTAGCGAACAGCAGACTCAGGCAGCAAGATGTATGTCATGCGGCATTCCATTTTGCCAGTCAGGTTCCATGATTGCCGGTATGGCATCAGGTTGTCCGCTACATAATCTTTGTCCTGAGACAAATGACCTGGTATATAAGGGTAAGTGGGAACAAGCATATTATCGTCTTAGTACTACACATCCGCTTCCTGAATTTACATCACGTGTCTGTCCTGCACTTTGTGAAAGTGCATGTACCTGTGGGCTGGATTCAGACCCGGTTTCTGTAAAGGAAAATGAGCGTTCCATTATCGAGTATGCTTATGAGAATAATTTGGTAAAACCTAGTGTTCCCGCGGTAAGAACCGGCAAAAAGATAGCAGTAATCGGAAGTGGCCCTTCCGGACTTGCTGCTGCAGAATACTTAAATAGAAGAGGACATCAGGTTACAGTCTATGAGAGATCTGACTTGGCGGGTGGACTTCTTAGATATGGTATTCCTAACATGAAGCTTGATAAGAGAGTGATTGACAGAAGAATTGCTGTAATGGAAGCATCAGGCATTATGTTTAAGTATAATGTGAATGTAGGTGTAGATGTTACCGGTGAGGAGCTTCTGAAGGAATATGACCGTATCATCTTATGTTGCGGTGCTTCGAATCCCCGTGACTTAAATATTCCGGGAAGAGAATCCAAGGGAATTATGTTTGCGGTAGATTTCCTTAAAGAAGTAACGCATACATTGATTAAGTATCAATATGACTCCGACAAAGTGATTCAGGATACGAAATTTTCTTTTAAATCATTAAAAGATAAACATGTTATTGTAGTCGGAGGCGGTGATACAGGTAACGATTGTGTCGGTACTGCCATGAGACTTGGTGCAGGTTCGGTTACGCAGATTGAAATGATGCCAAAGGCTCCTTTGGTAAGAGCAGACAGTAACCCCTGGCCCGAATGGCCTAAGGTATTAAAAACAGATTACGGCCAGGAGGAGGTCATTGCTGTATATGGTAATGATCCCAGAATCTACAAAACTACAGTTAAGGAATTTATAGCTGACAAGCGTGGACATATTAAATCCGTAATTCTTGTATCGTTAGAATCGGTTTATGACGAACAGCAGAAACGTTATATGATGAAACCTGTAGAAGGATCTGAGCAGGAAATGAAAGCTGACCTTGTTCTGATTGCTGCAGGATTCCTTGGCTCCGAAAAATATGTTCGTGATACCTTTCATGTAGAATGTAATGAGAGAACGAATGTGAAGACGGAAGCCGGTCAATTTAAGACCAGTGTTGACAGAGTCTTCACAGCAGGAGATATGCATAGAGGACAGTCTTTGGTTGTATGGGCAATATCCGAGGGCTGCCAGGTAGCAAGAGAAGTTGATCAGTCTCTGATGGGCTATTCAAATTTATAAAAATAATCTTGCAATAACGAAATACCTGTCGTATAATTGTCATCAGACAATGGCGTCTTAAAGGAATGTGAGAGCATTCCTTTTAGGCGTCTTATTTTTTATTTCACATCATAGGAGGATGAGATTATGTCATACGTAGATGAGGTTTACGAGAGAGTCGTAGCGCAGAACCCTGCACAGCCTGAGTTCCATCAGGCAGTTAAGGAAGTACTTGAGTCCTTAAGAGTTGTTATTGAGGCCAATGAAGAGAAGTATCGTAAGGATGCTTTACTTGAGAGACTGACAACTCCTGAGAGACAGGTTCTTTTCCGTGTTCCCTGGGTAGATGATAAGGGACAGGTTCAGGTTAACAATGCAATGAGAGTACAGTTCAATTCAGCAATTGGACCTTACAAGGGAGGTCTTAGGCTTCATCCTTCAGTAAATCTTGGTATTATTAAGTTCCTTGGATTCGAGCAGATCTTCAAGAACTCACTTACAGGCCTTCCAATCGGTGGTGGTAAGGGTGGTTCTGACTTCGATCCTAAGGGTAAGTCAGATAGAGAAGTTATGGCATTCTGCCAGAGCTTTATGACAGAGCTTCACAAGTACATCGGAGCTGATACAGATGTACCTGCTGGTGATATCGGTACAGGTGCTCGTGAGATCGGTTTCATGTATGGTCAGTACAAGAGACTTACAGGTCTTTATGAGGGAGTTCTTACAGGTAAGGGTCTTTCATACGGTGGATCACTTGCTAGAACAGAGGCTACAGGATATGGTCTTCTTTACTTAACAGAGGAGATG
>JAZLHG010000162.1:0-3609 GCA_045616705.1 Lachnospiraceae bacterium
TGGCCTCCGACTTCACCACGACCACCCTTATCGTTAGCAAGAGCTCCAATTAAACCTGCAACATTGGTACCATGTCCGTGTCCGTCTGTTGTAGCCCCTCCTGTCTGTTGGAAATTCTGGGAATCGACTACAACACATTTCTCTTGTCCATCCTCTATATAGCAGAAATCTTCATGAGATGCATTCACACCGGTATCAATTACCGCAACGGCAATATCATCCGGCGTTGCGATAAGACCTTCGTCCTGTGCCTTCCAGATATATTTGGAACCGATCATTTCATGGTACCACTGGTATTCCTTCGCATCGGTATTCATGACGAACGGATCGGTGAAATTCTCATGCTCTGTATGTTCATATTCCAGTTCCAGTTCATAGTCAGGATATACTGCCGGAAGATCATTATTTAGATCACAAGCAGCAGCCACAACAGCTGTCACTGCATCATTCTCTGCAAGAATCTGTTCAAATTCTCCACTAAGTGCCACGTTCTCTATTGCATCCGGATTCATCTCAAAGGTTGCAATGCCATAATCACAATCGATTACAGTTACCTTATGACCGGTATATTCCTCATACTGAAGAGCAATTGCAATCGCTTCTTCTTCATCCTCACACTCTGCAAAGAAACGGTTCGCCTCATAAGAACTATCCGATGTAGGATCAAGCAGAGAATCCAGATTCTGTTTAAGGCTTATTTTGTCGTTAATTTCCTGTTCTGATAAGTCGGATACCGTCTCAACTTCAGGCAGTATCTCACGAACTTCATCTGCCCAAACAGGCACAGAGGAAGCCAGAACGAAGGCGACAACAATCAAATATGCAATGATATTACGAAAGACCTTATTCTTCATGTATTCTCCGCAATCTAATCAAGTCCGTTATCATACCAATATAGATGCTCTATACCGGCGGTTACTATCAAATAGACAAGGGTACACCTTATCTATTATATCGACATTTGTGAAGACTAACTGAAGGGTTTTGTGTTATTTTCCGAAGGAATCTGAAATGTTGTATAAAAAAACCTTCGCTCTTATCGAGCGAAGGTCATCTTATCCAAAAACACACTTTATCAAGTGAAGGTCGTCTGTTTATGAACCGGCTTCTATCAATCTGCGAATCAGCGTGAAGAACAGATCCCTTATGATATGTCGAATTAGGAATACAATCAATATTCCCATACAAACTCCCGGCAGACTATGCAGAATCAGGTACCCTGCAATTCCTCCAATTGGGAGGAAAATAATCCCGGTGCGAAAAGGCGTGGTTCCGGTAATAAACTGAAGAAGATAGCAGACTACAGCTACTGCCGTCACCACATAGAGTGTAGGATTGGAATGAATCACATATCCGATTACGCCAATGACAGCCAGAACCAAATAGAATAAATAAGCAATTCTGAGAATTCCTAAATAAGCGCCACCTACAGCCTCTGCACTCTTCTCATTCTCCGTCATAGGGTGTCTGCTATTCTTAGGAATAACGTTACCGCATTTCGGACATATCAAATCAGCAGTTCCCGTAAACGCTCTGGGTTCAAATTCATAATCTTCTCTGCAGATCGTACAATATCTAACCATAAAACACTCCGTTTTCTCCGTAAATCTACCGGTATACAAATATATGATATCAAAATAGCCCTTGAACCGGCCATCAATACCAAATTCAAGGGCTAAATCATCATGTTATATTACGAATTAAGCATTCATCTGAGCTGCAACTTCTGCTGCGAAGTCTTCGTTCTTCTTCTCCATGCCCTCGCCAACTTCGAAACGAACGAACTTAGCGATTACAAGAGCCTTGTTAACGGACTCAAGATACTTAGCAACGGACTGCTTACCGTCCTCAGCCTTAACATAGGTCTGATCCATTAAGCAGATATCCTTAAGCTGCTTGCTTACACGACCCTCTACAAGACCTAAGAAAATCTTATTCTCGGAGATTGCTGCCTTATCAGCAAGTGCAAGCTCTGCAAGTGCTGCCTTAGCTTCCTTGGAAAGGAAGTTCGGAAGGTAGTTCATGTTGCTCTTCTTCTCTTCGTAGATTGCAACATCCTCTGCAGACCATACGCCTGCAACAGCCTTGTCAAGTAAGCCCTGAAGTACAGGCTTGGGAAGTGAGAAAGGATCATTTAATGCACTCTCAAGAGTGATATCTCTAAGCTTAGCAACCTCTTCTGCAGACATATCGTTTCTGCTGATGTACTGAGGATTCATAGCTGCAACCTGCATTGCGATGTTCTGAAGAGCTTCCTTAGCTGCATCATCTGCTGCACCGTTACCTGCAACAAGAACACCAATCTTACCGCCATTGTGAAGGTAAGATACAACTGCATCAGCCTCAACCTTCTCGAATCTTCTGAAGGAAAGCTTCTCACCAATCTTCAGTGTCTTCTCTGCGATTACTTCTGTAAGACCTGCATCAAGTAATGCTGCAACGTCTTCACCGTTCTTACCACCGTTATAAGCGGAAGCAAGAGCTGTATCAGCAACGTTCTGTACGAACTCCTGGAATACTTCATTCTTAGCAACGAAGTCTGTCTCGGAATTTACTTCCGCGACAACACCCTTGTTACCATCTACTGCTACACGACAGATACCCTCAGCTGCGATTCTGCTAGCCTTCTTCTCCATCTTAGCTGCGCCGGACTTTCTCAGGACATCTACGGCTGCTTCCATGTCACCATCGGTCTCGCCAAGTGCCTTCTTACAATCCATCATACCTGCGCCGGTCATTTCTCTTAACTCTTTAACCATTGCTGCTGTAATAGCTGCCATATTATGCCTCCTCTGCTACTGCAACTTCCTCGATATCGGAAGCCTCACCTTCTGCTACTGCTACGTCTTCTGCCTGGCCCTGATTAGCCTCGATAACTGCATCAGCCATCTTGCCAACGATTAACTTAACGGCACGGATTGCATCATCGTTACCGGGAATAACGAAATCAAGTTCCTCAGGATCACAGTTTGTATCTGCGATACCGATCAAGGGAATACCAAGTGTATGAGCTTCCTGTACGCAGATTCTCTCCTTCTTAGGATCTACTACGAAGATAGCGTCAGGGATTCTCTTCATGTTCTTGATACCGCCAAGGTTCTTCTCAAGCTTCTCCCATTCCTTCTTGATACCGATAACTTCCTTCTTAGGAAGAACATCGAATGTACCGTCTTCAGACATTCTCTCAATATCTTTTAATCTCTTAATTCTGCTCTGGATGGTTGTGAAGTTTGTAAGCATACCACCTAACCATCTCTCATTAACATAGTACATACCGCAACGCTCAGCTTCTGTCTTAACAGCATCCTGTGCCTGCTTCTTGGTACCTACGAACAGAATTGTGCCGCCCTGTGCAGCAATATCTGCTACTGCATTGTATGCAGTGTCTACCATACCAACTGACTTCTGAAGATCGATGATATAAATACCATTTCTCTCTGTGTAAATGTAGGGAGCCATCTTAGGGTTCCATCTACGGGTCTGGTGTCCAAAGTGAACACCTGCTTCTAATAACTGTTTCATTGAAATAACACTCATTTTAAATTCCTCCTGTTTTTTCTTCCCCACATCCTTTTCTTCCGGGACCAGGCTTAAGTGTCAGAACCTGGC
>JAZLHG010000163.1:0-2593 GCA_045616705.1 Lachnospiraceae bacterium
CTGTTCTAAGAGGCGGATTCATCTTGGCAAGACTGCCGTGAGCAAGCACTGCATTCTCATTCAGTGAGAAATGATGAGGCGTAGCCTCGGCATGAATGTGAGGGTTCACGGCGCTGGCTTGACGTACCAGCTCTACGCCCTGGGCTGTACTGATATGTTGAATATTCACATCGGTAGCAATCTGCTGACTGAGGAATAAATCATTGGCAATCCGAAGGTCTCTCTCAATGAGGGAGATTTCTGCCTGTCTGGGAGAACCGGTAAGACCAAGGGCTTCGGCTACAGGACCTGCATTAATGCCATTCTCTGTAATGAGGCTGGGATTCTCTTCGTGGAGGCTGATGGGACGATTTAGCTTCGCTGCTTTGGTAAAGGCTTCCTTAAGAAGCACTTCATCCATTAAGGGAATACCGTCATCGGTAAATCCGGCTGCACCCTGCGCTGCCAGTGCATTAAAATCTGTAAGGGACTCTCCCTTCAGACCATAACTGACGGCAGCGGCGCTGAGAATATGAAGTGGGGTTGATGCATTTGCTTCCTCTGCGCGATTCTGCACATATTGAAGGGTCTCAATGCTGTCAACGGTAGGATTGGTATTGGCCATTAATACCACAGTAGTATAGCCACCGGCAGCTGCTGCGGCTGCACCTGTCAGAATATCTTCCTTATAAGTAAAACCGGGGTCTCTAAAATGTACGTGAACATCAATGAGACCGGGAGCGGCAACCAGGCCTGTTCCGTCAATAACAGTAACATCATCGGATGTTGTTAGGTTGTGGAAATTCTCAGAGGAATCTGTCGATTCTACCGGAACAATGGACTGAATACGTCCGTCTTCAATATAAATATCGGATACCTGATCAAGGTCTGTACCCGGATCGAGGACCCTTGCGTTTCTAATGAATAAATTCATAAGTGCTCCATTCGTAAACAATTGTAAATCTGCTTATTCATAATTATAAAAAACCCTACCATAAAGTGCAATGTATTCTTGTGAAATGCCTAGGACAGCACAAAAGGCTGCCGCCGGAATTTGACAAATAAGTTACAGTTAACTACTATAATAAGTAGCGGAAGCGTTGCTTTACAGAGTTTTGTGTTTGGAGTAAAGGAGGTTCCTATGGCAGAAGTAGTTGTAACAAAAGAGAATTTTGAGGAAGAAGTGATCAAATCGGATATTCCGGTACTTGTGGATTTCTGGGCACCCTGGTGCGGTCCTTGCAGAATGCTTGGTCCTGTACTGGAGGATATTGCCAAGGAGTACGAAGGGGTATACAAAGTGGCGAAGATCAATGTAGACGAGGAAGAAGAACTGGCATCTGAATATATGGTAATGAGTGTTCCGGCACTTATGGTATTCAAGAACGGAGAACTGGGTAAGATGTCCGTAGGATATCAGCCTAAGGAGTCCATTCTGAGATTGCTACAGTAATAAAATGTATCGTCACGATACAAATTTATAAAGGAGGCGTTGCTATGGCAAACAAATACGCAGGTACACAGACAGAGAAGAATTTGGAGGCAGCATTTGCCGGTGAATCTCAGGCAAGAAATAAGTATACTTATTTCGCTTCCAAGGCGAAAAAGGAAGGATTTGAGCAGATCGCTGAGATGTTCCTTAAGACAGCCGATAATGAGAAAGAGCATGCGAAGTTATGGTTTAAGGAGTTAAACGGAATCGGTGATACAGCAGAGAATTTAGCTGCTGCAGCTGATGGAGAGAACTTCGAGTGGACAGATATGTATGAAGGCTTTGCCAAGACCGCAGAGGAAGAAGGATTCCCTGAGCTTGCTGCTAAATTCCGCGGCGTTGCTGCAATCGAGAAGCGTCATGAGGAGAGATACCGTGCCCTTCTTCACAATGTGGAAGCGCAGGAAGTATTTGCCAAGAGTGAAGTGAAGATATGGGAGTGCCGTAACTGCGGACATGTATGTGTTGGAACAAATGCTCCTGATGTATGTCCTGTATGTGCACATCCTCAAAGCTATTTCGAAGTACATATGGATAATTTCTAAAAAGAGTAGAGATTATATGACCTGAAATGGTAAAATAGAGACGGTTCCTGTTATTGGAGCCGTCTTTATTCATATTGTTGCGTTGCAAAACGTAGTCTGAATGGCCTGCGATTGTGTGCAAAAGGAGGAAACAGATGAAGCTGTTGAAATATGTAATACTCAGTGCAGCGGTAATTGCGGCACTGTTTTATCTATATGTACTGGTTACAGCCTGGGTGTAGACCTAAGCGAGGAGGAATTATGAGAAAATCAGGATTGTTAAGCGGCATGATCATCGGTGCTGTTCTTGCTGTAGGAATATTATTTGTTATGCCTAAGATGATTGCTGCAGGACGTGGTGAAGTAGTAGAAAGTGCAGGCGGACTTCATTTGCCCGGCGAGGTTCAGAGAAGAGTTGTAACCCGTGAAGAGATTGAGATGAAGCTGGCACCCATTGAAGAACTGTCCACTTATTATGCACAGTATACCGTTACTCTTGGTAAGGATCAGATGCGATATTTCTTAGAAAATATTGCCATTCTTGGAACTACAAATCATATAGAATTAACCTGCGACGGAATTGTGAAGGTTGGATATA
>JAZLHG010000164.1:0-4212 GCA_045616705.1 Lachnospiraceae bacterium
TGAAAAAGTTGATCAGATTTACTGCTGCCCCGGTAATGCGGGTATTGCGGGTCTTGCTGAATGCGTTAATATTCCGGTAATGGAGTTCGAGAAGATTGCCGAGTTCGCAGTAAGCAAGGAAGTTGATCTGGTAATTGTAGGTCCCGATGATCCCTTGGTGGGTGGCATTGTGGATGTACTGGAAGCAAAAGGTCTTCGTACTTTCGGCCCCAGAGCCAATGCGGCAATTCTGGAAGGCAGTAAGGCATTCTCTAAGGACTTGATGAAGAAATACGGAATTCCTACAGCTGCTTATGAGAATTTTGATGATGCTGAGTCTGCACTTCAGTATCTTGAAACTGCTAAAATGCCTATTGTTGTTAAGGCTGACGGCCTTGCTCTCGGCAAGGGTGTTCTAATCTGCAACACATTGGAAGAAGCAAAAGATGCGGTTCATTCCATCATGGAAGATAAGCAGTTTGGCGATGCCGGTAATCGTCTGGTTATTGAAGAGTTTATGACAGGACGCGAGGTATCCGTTCTTTCTTTTGTAGATGGTAAGACCATTAAGCCTATGACTTCCGCTCAGGACCATAAGAGAGCAATGGATAACGACCAGGGCTTAAATACCGGTGGTATGGGTACTTTTTCACCCAGTCCTTTCTATACAGAAGAGGTGGACCGGTTCTGTAAAGAGCATATCTATCAGAAGACGGTGGATGCTATGGCAGCAGAGGGCAGAGAATTTAAGGGTATTATTTTCTTCGGTCTGATGCTGACACCTGATGGACCCAAGGTGCTTGAGTACAATGCAAGATTTGGTGATCCTGAAGCACAGGTTGTTCTGACACGCATGGAGAATGACATTATTGAAGTAATCGATGCCTGCATCGATGGTACACTTGATCAGGTAGAACTTCAGTTTAAGAATGAGGCAGCAGTTTGCGTAGTGCTTGCTTCTGAAGGATATCCCGTGAAGTATGAAAAAGGATATGTAATCTCCGGTCTTGAGAATTTCGAAGGACGAGATGATATTTTCTGCTTCCATGCAGGAAGTAAGTTTAATGACAATGGTGAAATCGTTACAAACGGTGGACGTGTTCTTGGTGTAACAGCGTTAGGAACCGATTTAAAGACTGCTCGTGCTAATGCATACAAGGCCACTGAACTGGTTGATTTCGCCAATAAATATAAGAGAAGCGATATCGGTAAGGCAATCGATGAAGCGTAATTTGCCCAAGATATTGTGAGTAATAAATAGCACCTTACAAGATGTGGTTGACATAAACAATATATGGTTGTATGATAGTGGGGTATAAAAAGGGGTCTCATATACTGAAAGGGGAATCGGTATATTATGATTACACCATTATGGTTGAGAGGAGCGTCTAAAGGGGGACGTTTCTTGTCTGCACTGCTTGTTATTGCCTGCGTGTCAGGCGTAATGAGCCAGCATGTTTATGGCGAAACTGCATATAAGGGTAGTGTGAAGTGTAAAAGCGGCATTGTCCGTGAGAGTGCTTCACAGACTTCAGAATGTGCTTTCTGTGTAAAGGAAGGAGAGCAGGTATATATTCTGTCCGAAGAAAAGGGGAAGGATGGAAATACCTGGTATCGTATTTCTCTGCAGAATTCCACAGGTTATATTCGCTCTGATCTGATTACGAAATCCAAAGAGAAGGTCAATATTACAGTCCCGTCTGCTTCAGATAACGCAGCAGAAGCTGCCGAGAAGAATACTGAGACCAATGAGAAGCAGGAAGAGACTAAGAAAACTGTCTCCGTTAAGGGTACTTCTGTCAGAATCCGCTCCAAGGAAGTAACAGGTTCTGTAGTAGCTATGCTCAATGAGGGCCATACGCTTACTGTTCTTGAGGAACTTACCGCAAGTGATGAAAATGTATGGTACAAGGTTAGCTTTGAGCATGAAGGCTCTCAGAAGGAAGGTTATGTGCGCTCAGATCTGGTAAATACCGGAGTTACAGGTGCTTCTTCCGATACAGAGACTGCAGTAGTATCAGATGAAGAGTTTGAGAAGGCAATTGAAGGATTTCCGGAAGATTATAAGGTGAAGTTCAGAGAACTGCACAGCAAGTATCCCGGATGGAAATTTGTTGCCGTTCATACAGGATTAAACTGGGATGATGTGATTAAGAGCGAAAGCGTAATCGGTAAGAATTTGACATCCAAGTCTTCCGTTGCTTCCTGGAAGTCTACAGAACCCCAGGCTTATAACAAGAATACCGGAGAATGGTATGGATTTGATGGTGGCGCATGGGCAGCAGCATCTTCAGAGATCATTAAGTACTATATGGATCCCAGAAATTTCCTGGATGAGAACAGTATTTTCCAGTTCGAGACACTGGAATACCAGGAGTATCAGAACGAAGAGGGTCTTAATAAGCTTCTCGTGAATTCGTTTATGGGCGGATCTTATACGGATGCGGATGGGGTAACCAGATCTTATACCAATACCTTCTTAGAAGCAGGTCGTCAGAATGGAGTGAATCCTTATCATCTGGCATCCAGATGCCTGCAGGAACAGGGACTCTATGGCAAGAGTGACAGCGTATCCGGAACAGTTCCTGGATACGAGAATCTGTTTAACTACTTTAACATTGGGGCATATGCCGCAAGTGGTAATTCCGCCGAAATCAATGGCTTGATTTATGCATCAGGCAGTGATGAAGATATGAGCAGACCCTGGAACACAAGAAGTCGTTCCATTATGGGTGCTTCCAAATATATTAGCGAGAAATATGTGAAAAAGGGACAGAATACGTTATATTTCCAGAAATTTAACGTTGTAAATAAAGAAAACGGAATCTATTCTCATCAGTATATGAACAACGTTTGTGCTGCTGCGATTGAAGGCGCAAGAATGAGCAAGGCTTATACAGATACAAGTTCAGCATTGGTGTTTATGGTTCCTGTATATGACAACATGCCTGAATCACCGTGCCCCAAACCGTAATGGCACAGGATTGACAGATAGATTGTTTGATACCAGAAAGGAGTTCTTATGAACATAAGGAAATCGTTAGGCTTTACACTGGCATTTATCAGTGCCTGTGTATTATCGACAGTAGTGGCGTTTGCAGAGCCCTCACTTACGATTACAGCCGATCCTGCAGAAGCAAATGTAGGAGATTCCATCACAGTAGTATATGAGGCACAGGGGGATGGCGACGGCGCAGCAGCACCTTTGGTTGGTGTGCAGTATGATCCTAACCGTTTAGAGTATGCAGGCTCTGATGTAACCGCAGACGGAGGTGGTGGACTGCTTCATTTCTCAGACACAAGAGCAACCATTACTTTTAATGTATTATCCGGTGGAATGGCTCAGCTTGATGCTACTGTTATTTTCGACAATGATGAGTCATTAACTGCCAGTGCAAGTACAGTAGTAAACGTATCCGGTGAAGATACAGCAGCTGCAATGGGAGGTTCTGAAGGTGTTAGTTCCACAGGCGTTGAGGCAGGAACAGTTGTATCAACAGACGGAACCAAGGTGATCTCCACTACATTTTCAGATGAATTAATGCCTGCTCATTTCAGAAAGGCAACTGCAAATTACAACGGAACAACCATCGAAATCGCTACTTTTGAAAATGGGGACTTAAATCTCGTATATGTTACCGATACATCAGGTGATAACGGCGGTATGAATATTATTGATACCATGACCGGAGCGCTCTATGATTATAAGATTCTTCAGGGCGCAGATGAGGACCATTATATTATTGTTCTCAGAGCCGGTGAAGACGTAACCGTACCTACGGGATTTACTAAGGCGGCTCTTCAGTGGGATAACCTTACACTGGAAGCTTATGCGGTAAATGAAATCAACGATAGTGAAATCACAGGACTTGAGCCCACTGATTTCTTCCTGCTTTATGCAATTAGCGGTCAGGGAGATAAGGGCTGGTTCTTATATGATAAGAAGGAGAGTACCTTTCAGAGATATCTTCCGATTGTAGGTGGCAAGGCTAAAAAGAGCGATGAAGATCAGAACTTCTTCCAGAAGCTCTTTAGTGGCGGATCTGATGAAGATGAGATGGAAGCAACTGCAACAAGACGATTAATCATCATCATTGTTATGGCAGCAGTCATGTTGATTATGTTCATCTTCTTATTGAACTTCTTCCTAAAACTTCGCGATTATCAGAGTTATGATTACATCGATGAGGATGAAGAAGATGAAGATGATCAGCCGGTAAGCAGAAGAGAACC
>JAZLHG010000165.1:0-3822 GCA_045616705.1 Lachnospiraceae bacterium
TAATAACATCTGCTATATCATCCACAACCTGAACCGTATAAAATAGCATAAACATATAGCATAGCAGTACCCTGGTTCCCTCAAATCGCTCAAAACCACCAATCCATGCTATTTGCTGATAATCAGAGAACAGATAAGATACAAGAATACCTAGGATATATACAGCCATGGGGATATATATTTTATTTTTCTTGAGCTTCATCTGACCGGTGATCAGCAGATAACTCATTGTAAGAGCTGCCCAGATGGTAATGAATAGAATTGCGGATGATTTGACATGGCAAAATATGTCCCATAACTTTGTATCACCGGATATGGGCACATTTGTCATGTGCCCTATATCCAGCGTGTATTCATGGGCCTTTAATAATAATAATACGATTGCTGTGAACGTAATTACAGGTAATAATCTTATTTTAAATCGGTATTGCTTCATGCTTATACTACCAAATCCACCATGAAATCTTATTTACAACAATATTAAATTTCACGACTTTGGTTCCATAGTAATCCCCTATGCCGCGAATGGTTACGGAAGCAGTTCCTTTACTGATGTTTTTCTGATAGCTTCCCGCTACAATTTCGTAGTCAACGCCCGGTGTAAGTGGCGGTTTCGGGTTCTTCTTGGTTCCTGTTGTTACAGTAATCTGGTCCGCTGACGGACATATCTCGAACCCTGTAAATGTTTGGTCGGCTATTGTTGCCGTAGCAGCTGAAATAGCGGTTGAGGAGACACGATAACTTCCCACAATGGTAGAACCCGCATAGTTATTAATTCCTGTTATTTTCACAAATACTGTCTTGTCTGCAGGAACGCTGGTAGCCGTAATTTCATCAGTACATGCTTTATCGGAATAATATGCAAAGGCCGTACTGTAATCCTTGCCGGCTGCAAGTTTCTTATCATTTGTATCAAGAATGGTAGCTGCTGTTTGCTTCCATGCGTTATCCCTGGAACCTACCGGTTTATCGGCCAAAGTAAGATCACACTTAGCGATGTCTTTAGTGGTAATTGTAAACGGTACGGACTTCGTTCCGGAATAATTGCCCATAAATTTAATAATGAGTTGCGGTACTTTGACTGATGATAAATCGGCAACAGCATTATGATTGGCATAGCTTAGTTTATAATCCTTATTCTCCTCAAGAACTGTCTCGTTCATTGTTATGACGGGCTTGGGCATTGCGCCGTTCTTCTCATAGGCGATACTGATCGGATTGCCATCATTTACTTTTATGACTCCGGCACTATCGGTTCCGGCATCATATTTATTAATCTTAAATGTAATTTTCTTGGTTCCGGTGTATTGACCTATGCCTTCAATCAATACCGTTGCAGTTCCTGCATTGGTATTATTCAAATACTGGGTGATTTCATAGTCGACACCTTCTACCAGCGGAGTGGTCCCTGTCTTATAATAGAGATTCGGCTTTGGCTTATTCTCATTGCCTGAGTATACAAATTCGGGCATTTTCTCTTTGCCGTTTTCGCCCAGTTTGGTATCGGTGATTTTGAGTCCAAGAATCTGGAAGGTCGTCTTCTTGATTCCTGCAAAACTATATCCTGCGGCTCCTATAACACCATTTTTGGCTGTGGCAATAACGGTAGCAGTACCTACTTGCGTGTTATCATCGAAGGTAATGGTAAAGCAGTCTGTGACATCTTTTTTGGCATAGGTAATCTTTATATCAGGTTCAATTTCAGAACCGCCTTGGTAATTCTGGTTTGCAATCTTGCCAAATGCTACCTTACTTGCAGGAACTGACTTGGTAATATCGAATTGGAACGGTATTGCGCCTTTATAATTCCCTTGACCGATAACATAAAGGTCATATACGCCAGACTCCGTAAGCGAGGTAATTGCATCCTTCACATCTTCAGTAGTGGATACAATATAATCTGTTCCTTGTTTGAGTGCCTTTCCGTCAAGAACAACAACAGGCTTTATTGCAATACTGCGTTTTGTCTCGGCGACAGTAAGATCCTCAACCTTAGCCACACCCTCTATCGAACGGGGCAGGATGGAGAAATAATAAACCTGCTTACCGTAATAATTTCCTTTGCCGGTTATTGTAACAGAAGGTCCTATGCGGCCGCCCTTATTATTAACAGCAGTCTTTAACGCTGCTTTAACGTTATTGCTGTAAGATAAGGTGTAATCTTTTCCTTCCGTAAGTCGAATACCACTATAGTAAATATTTAACGCAGGTTTAACTGCTTTTCCTGTATAAATCTGGTCTTCGATATTGGAGCACCAGTATTTATCGTTTTGGTATTCTACAAATACTTCTGAGGTTATGACTGCATCATTGTTTTTAAAGGGCATCTGTGCCACAATCTTAAACTTTGAACCGGCGGTGTCAAAAGAGAACTGTCGATGATTGTAATAAGTTTTATTTTCCCGATCGACTCTCTTGTCGTAGTCGGTTTCAGTCTCACCGTCTTCGAGTTTGCCTCTTACTACACTGATGCCGGCCTTGGTTGCAGTGTCTAAGGTATACAGACTGTATCCATCCGCATCGGAAGTATATTTGGGTATTTCATCATATTCCTTAATACGCCAGTAGACATCTCTTAGTGCATATTCGGAAGTGTCTACCACACCATCAACCAGAAAACGAGCCTTTAATTTTAAATCTTCGTGCTTACTGATGAGATATGGATCATCCATAGTTCCGCTGCCACGCAACGTACCATCATTGACGAGCTCAACAGAATCGGGTATTTGGAATATTTTGATATCCTGATGACCAATGTATGATTTTATACGTTCTCCGCCCTCAGTCTTATATACATAAAGCTTAAGATCTACCTCTCCCGGTGTGCCTGTACTTGACAGTTTGGTTCCGGTCAGTTTATATCCACCTGTCGCATCTTTTGTCGCAGGCAGAGTGATGATGGAATCCTCATTTTCCTGCTGTTCCCATTCTACGTAGACATCGTCTTCATAGAAGACCTTTCTTAAGGTGTCAACCGTGTTCCCGCTCTCGTCGGTTGCATGATCCACAACGTAGAATGTGAGATTTGCAAAATTATTACCGTATCCACCAGGTGACAATACCACATTCCGACGTTCTACGAAACGGTCTGTATCCTCGGTGTAGATGCTATCAGCATCGTGGATGCCCTCACCGTATGTGTTTATTTTCTGGCCTGAAGTAAATACTGCAATGGTAGGGAAGGAGGATCTTTCGTCAATGGCAAAGCCTTCTTTTTCTTTGTAATTGTTATAGACCCAACTTCCTTCATCGCAGGTAAGATATACCATGCCGGGCCTATCGCCATTCCTCTTAATGGTAAGCTTCTTATCACTGTTAAAAGTGGTGTTCGTAGCCTGTACATTTAGGCTTCTACCATCTATAAAATCATAATCAATAACGATTTCCTTACAATCCGAACCAAGTTTAGAGCAACCGTTCAGGGTAACATTCACAGGAACATCAGTCCTATCAAACCGGCCATAAACGGTCCACTGTGAACTATCTTCATTGGGAGCACCGATATGTGTGAGTTCCGAATCATTTGATAGATCAACACTGCCTTCTACAGCATAGCCTGCACCTAAAAACGCAATGCTTTTCAGATTGGAGCAATCAGGTGCACTAAAACGAATGCTCTTTTGTTCATCGCTGTTATTGATTAGTTCAATAGACTCCACATCCGCTCGTTCAATGATGCAGGATTCCAGTACACCGCCTTCATCTGTAAGTTCAATTCGAGTGGAATGGTTAAAATGCGAATCCACATCGGTATTATAAAGTTCAAGTGTCTTAAGGTCTGTAAGAACGATATCCGCATTTTCATGTAACTCTGTCTGGGTA
>JAZLHG010000166.1:0-2027 GCA_045616705.1 Lachnospiraceae bacterium
ATCAGCTTCAGAAATTTGATGACAGCAGGGATTATCAGGAATTGATTGAGAAATTGGCGGGACAGGACATATTGGTTCTTGCGCCGGGTCCTAACCTATATAAACAGCGTCAGCAGGTAGAAACATATGCCGGCAACAGCACATTGACTATTGCAGTCAATTTCTTGCCGGAAGATCTCAATGTAGAACCGGATTATCTCTTTATGTTTAATTCCAAGAGATATGTGCAGATGGTTACTGCATTAAGCCTTCTGAAGCAGAAGAGAGATTTTAGTATTGTGGCTACCTCCAATGTTACCAGCTCCGGTGCCAACTTCGATTATGTGCTGAATTATGAGAGACTGTTAGATCATGAGGCGGAGATTCGTGAGAATCCGCTGTTTATGCTTCTGGATCTCTTTAAGGAAGCTTCTGTGAAGTCAGTGGGCTTTGCCGGATTTGATGGCTATGACGTGGCAATCGACAATAACTATGTAAATGATAATATGGAATATAGCTTCACCAGAGAGAAGGCAGAACAGATTAATGCCGATGTTCGTAAAGCTCTATTGCGGTCAGGCCTTACGGATGTGATGACCTTTGTAACGGATTCCAAATATAAGGATTGATTGGAATAAACTTAGTGAGCTACAGGATTTGTAAATCCTATCGGAGAAATGTATGAGAATTAAGATATCGGAGTATATAGCTGAATATATGGTGCAGAAAGGCATTCGGGATGTGTTCACCGTTGTAGGCGGCGGTGCCATGCATCTGAATGATTCCTTGGGACATAAAGAAGGACTTCACAGCACCTACCATCACCATGAGCAGGCAGCTGCAATTGCAGCGGAAGCCTACTACCGTGTCAACAACAAAATGGCTCTGCTGTGCGTAACCAGCGGCCCCGGTGCCATCAATGCCCTAAACGGCGTTGCCGGTGCTTATATGGATTCGATTCCCATGATTGTACTGTCTGGACAGACTAAATCCAGTCTGACCATAAAGGCAAGTGGATTGCCCCTTCGTACACTGGGCAATCAGGAATTTGATATTATTCCCTGCGTGAAGGGAATGACCAAATACAGTGTGATGCTAATGAGTCCTCTTGAGATTAAGAAGGCTCTGGATATTGCGTTTTATATGGCAACTGCCGGACGTCCCGGCCCCTGCTGGCTGGATATTCCGTTAGATATTCAGGGTGCATATGTTGAGACAGATGAGTTAATAGGTTATGATCCGGCGGTGGACGGAGAGATACAGGAGAACACCAACGGCTCTCCGGTTCCTACAGATGTACCTGCGCTTAAGGATATTGACTGGGATAGTCTATGCGAACGGATTCGTAACAGCAAGCGTCCCGTATTCTATGCAGGAAATGCGATCCGAATCAGTGGCAGTTATAATATGTTCCGAGATCTTGCGCATCGCTTATGCATTCCCGTGGTTACAGGATGGAACAGCATTGACGTGATTCCTACGGATCACCCGTACTATGTGGGCCGCGGCGGCATTATGGGAGATCGCGCCGGTAACTTTGCGGTGCAGAATGCGGATCTGGTGATTTCTCTGGGTAGCAGACTAAGTATTTATCAGGTGGGCTACAATATTGATACCTGGGCCAGAGCAGCCCATGTAATTGCAATTGATATCGATCCGGCAGAACTTAGGAAACCTACCATCCGTGTGGATGAGCCCATTTGCGGCGACATTAAGGATTTCTTGCTGGGCCTGGCTTCTCATGTGGCGAATTTGATGGAGATGACAACGAATTCGGTAACTTTCAAGGAGCGCAAGCAGTGGTGTGAACAGTGCAACACCTGGAAAAAGACCTATCCTGTGGCATTACCCAAACATTATGAACAGGAAGAATGCAATGTATATGCATTTATTGATACATTAAGCCGTAATCTTCCCGATGGCATGATTTCGGTTGTTGCGAATGGATCTGCTTCCGTTGTGGGTTCTCAGACCTATTACATCAGAGAAGGACAGCGATTTATTATGAACTGTGCCTTATCTTCCATGGGATATGATCTTCCGGCAGC
>JAZLHG010000167.1:0-2784 GCA_045616705.1 Lachnospiraceae bacterium
ATGCCGTAACTCCACATTCCTCCATCAGGCTACGAATATCATCCTCAATCTTGGTCTTATAAGATACTACCGAGGGCTTATCTCCAAACCCTGCAATCATCGTCAATTTAGTCTCATCAGACACTTCTCGAAGTGAATGATTATCGCTTTCATAATAAGAGCCCAGTACATCCACGGAATTCTCGTCAGCACCGGGGCGAAGCACAAAGCCATAGTTCACCTGGGTATACAGAGCCGCCTCCTTCAAGACGTCTGAGCAAATATTCTCGAAACTGTCATCGGAGTCCAGCATCTTAACGATTTCGGCAAATGCTTCACTTCTGCGAAGTGCTCTGGCCATTTCCAGTTCCGAGTAGCGAGATCTCTTGGATTCTGCCACTGCAGACTCCAAAAGGTCTGAATTATGATATACCTTCTGGGATACTTCCCTTAATAAGTCAAGTGCATAAGTAAATCTGGTATTTGTTGTGGTCGCATGAATGTTCAGAACTGCATTCTCCTTATCTTCCACATCCTCCAGAACAGCACAAACAAACCAGCAGAATGCCAGTTTGCCATTTACGCGTATTGCAATACTTGCGAGCTTGATATTGGAGTAATTGGTATCCTCCACTACCTGCTCTTCCACTGAACTAGTCAGTACCTGACGTAATACAGCTTCGATACGATGTTCTTCCACAAGTCCCAAGATTCTGGTTATATCATTGGGATTACCTGACATTTCTGTGATACGTTCCCCTTCAGCGTTCACACAGAAAATAAACAAGTTCGTCAGCATGGAATAAGTATCCTGCACCTTCTGCATGGATCCGTAATCAAGCTGGACATGATTCAGGCCGGACAGATGATCATTGCCTCCCCTAAAAGCCATAGAACAACCTCACAACGCTCAAATCAATCGTTTTCTTCTTCGTTAATATAGTCAACCTTCTTCTTGTTATATGCAACAAGACCAATTACACTGGATAAAATAACATCAACAATACCCACGGTAACCATAAGCGTTACATTTCTTGCAGGGTCTGCCGGATAAGGCAAGAGACTAAAGTTCTGAGAAATCAGATAGGTTCTAATTAATCTGAACGGAGCCAGTGAAAAAGGCTCTGCTGCAAAAAACATAATAATTCGTGGAATAATCAGCGTCAGTACAAAATACCAGATATATGCCTTCTTCTTGTTCTCAAACATGAAGAGAAACATATTACCGATGGATACACCTGCAATCCACATAGGAATCGCAATCAGCATCTTAGATACGAAATCCTTAATGGAATAAATGCTGATAGTTCCATCCTTGAACTGGAACACTGTTGTAATACTGACTAACAGGAGAAATGCGATAATTAAGAAACATACCGCAAGAATAGATTCTGTTATCAGCTTGGAGAAATAAATCATCCCCCTACTCATATTCTTGGTAATCTTATCCTTAATCTGCGGATTCGGATAAGTCTTACCAAATCCCATGTCAGCTATGAAGATACAGCTGTAATAGGGAATGACAAAACACCATGTTGCATACTCAATAATATTATAAGCATAAGTGCCCTCGTTGGTTCCGTAAATCATACGGAACGCAACTACTGCGATATTGGCAAGTAAGCAAAGGGCAAAAATACCAATTACATAAGCATACGTGTATTTCCTGCGAAATGCAGTCTTAAGATCACGTGCTATATACTGAAACATACTAAACCTCTCTCAATTCTATTCATCTACAGAATAGTTCGGCGCTTCCTTCGTGATATGAATATCATGAGGATGGCTCTCCTTGAGAGCTGCTGCTGAAATCTTCACGAACTTACTATTACTCTTCAAATCTTCAATTGTAGGTGCTCCGCAATAACCCATACCGGAACGAATACCACCCAGTAACTGGAAAATCGTATCCTCTACGGTTCCCTTATAAGGTACACGACCTTCTACACCTTCCGGAACAAGCTTCTTAGCATCAGTCTGGAAATAACGATCCTTACTGCCATTCTCCATAGCAGCAATAGAACCCATGCCACGATAAACCTTATATTTACGTCCCTGGAACAGTTCGAAAGTTCCGGGTGACTCATCACATCCTGCAAAGATACTACCCATCATACAAACGTTAGCACCTGCAGCAAGAGCCTTGGTCATATCACCTGAGTATTTAATACCACCATCGGCGATAATCGGAATATCATACTTGGAAGCTACTGCGTAGCTGTCCATGATTGCAGATACCTGAGGAACACCAATACCTGCAACGATACGTGTTGTACAGATACTACCGGGTCCGATACCAACCTTAACAGCATCTACACCTGCTTCAATAAGTGCCTTGGTTCCTTCGCCTGTTGCAACGTTACCACCAATCAGTGGAAGATTCGGATATGCATCCTTAATCATACGTGCACAACGGAGTACATTCTCGGAATGGCCATGTGCGCTATCAAGAACAACAACGTCAACCTTAGCCTTCACAAGAGCCTCTACACGGTCAAGCACATTGGCAGTGATACCAACACCTGCACCGCAAAGCAATCTACCCATATCATCCTTAGCAGACAGCGGATACTTAATCTGTTTCTCAATATCCTTAATGGTAATCAATCCCTTAAGGTTAAAATTCTTGTCAACAATAGGAAGCTTCTCCTTACGAGCCTTTGCAAGAATCTTCTTCGCTTCGTCGAGAGTAATGCCCTCTTCTGCGGTAATCAGACCTTCACTGGTCATAACTTCCTTAATCTTACGAGAGTAATCGGTCTCAAACTTCAGGTCGCGATTTGTGATGATACCAACTAACTTCTT
>JAZLHG010000168.1:0-3289 GCA_045616705.1 Lachnospiraceae bacterium
GTGTATAACCGGGTTCGGCAACCTCGTCGGGATTTAAATTCTGCTTATAACATACAATCCTATACGTTGCATCGTTGGCAACAAAAGTACCGGTTGCGTTCAGATTCTGGGCAGGCATAGTAGTCGGTGCTGCGCCGGATTCAAATACCCAACCAACAAATGAATAGCCATCCTTTACCGGTATCGGTCTGACAGTAACTGCAGCGCCATACAAGTATTCATCATATGCAGCCATAGTCTCACCTGTTACAGAATCAACAGGTGTATAAGGAACACTAAGGCCCGTCACCGGATCGGTATAGGAGTAATTAATTCTATACTGCTCACACTTATAGAACAGATTCAATGTCATATCCGCTGCATTCACGGTAATGCTTGAAGGAATATCATGGTCGATATAATACTGTAAATCTACCGCATAATTCGCCCTCTTCTTCTGAATAAAAGAAGATGTGGCATTAACGATGGTGTTGTATTCGGTTGTATATACCGCTACATCATCAGGACTCGCAGGGTATGTACCATCTGTGAGCATGTAATAATATGCCACACTATAGTTAATCTGCTCGTTGGACCACTCAGCAACAAGGGTGTCATTTGTATTCGCCGCATACTGGCCTTTGTTGGCTGAAATTCCGGTCTCTGTACCCTTCCAATCCTTGAATACATATCCCTCTTTGGCAAATCCACAAGCGGGAAGCGTAATCGTGGTACCCTCTAGTTTGAATACAGGGTCCATTGTTCCGCTGTCACCGGTTCCTTTATCGAAATGAATGCCGTAAATAGTAATCTGACTGCCGGATTCTGATCTTCCCGCATCATCAAATACAGTCACATAGTACTGGCCGGATTGCTTCAATTGAACAGAAGTCTCATAGACCTTATTGCCGCCACTGTTAATAACCTCATCCTGAGGAATGCTATATTCTGTGTAGGTATAGGAGTCCTTTTCTGTATTTCTATGATAAAGTCTCCATTTACTAAGACCCAATTCGTCAAAAAAGCGCAAATGATATTGTACATAGGTATATCCCGCATCCGGTACATTGGATGCTTCCTCGCGACTGATGGAAGGCGCATAATCATATGCCTTGGGCTGAAGGTGAATTGCCTTCAGCGAGGCAGTAAGTCCCGCTGCCAGAGAGACGTTCGTTCTCGAATAGTATCTGGAACCATAAAAAGCAACCTGTTCTACATCTCCTAACCACTCATCAAATCCATATCCATGCTCGGTCCACGCCTGAATCTCTGCGGCCTCACCCTGAATAAGAGTCACACCAACTGGGGTGCCTGCATCTGTTGATGTAAACGTATCCCCTCCGGCTGAAATCCTTACTTCACTGATATTCTCAGTAGGTCTCACATAGACCGTACCGGTATGCAGTTCTGCCGAAGCATCTGAATCCGGAGAGTCGAAATAGTTGTCATACTGATCGCTATCCACTATAGTCTGAACGGTAAAATAATAAGAATTTGCTGTCTCGGAACCAATTCTTGAATGAATCAGCGCTGCAAAATCGTAATGGGTCTGACTTGTCTCAATAGTCTCAATACAGGTGGAACCGGACTCACCAATCTCATAGAGACGAACGCGATATTTCACTGTTAATCCCGGCTTATAAATTGCTACCCATTCAGCCTGACCCGGAGTATCGGATGACCATACGCGATTGGAAGGCTCTGTAAGAGTCTGTTTGGTAATCTCTAAGACACCGGGAACTTCAACAATGTTGTAATTGTCCGCATTGGTATGAGAAGACAGCGTAACCTTAATGTTGTTAGGTACTGTACCCTTATTCTGAATGCTACCGGTTACTACTACGCTCTGGATATCCTCATAATCCATAACCAGTTCTCCATCCTGGGTATAGCGGGTATCGGAGTGGTTGGTATTATCGAATTCCCATGAATTGGAAGCAGCTGTGAAGGTAAGTGTCTTCTTCTCAATGGTATAAGAAGTAGGCTGTGACAGAACTGCTTCATAGTTATCAGTTGCCGCAACATAAGCATATACTTTGTAATCTCCTGCATCCACAAACGGTGTGGTAGATGCAGAAGCATAATTCTCCATTGTAAGTTCTGCTGCATCGGCCTTGGTGTAATAGTAGGTAACAGCTCCACCGCTAACCAGAGACTCCAGCACAGGAGTATTGTGTGCAGTGCCGTCATATACCCAACCCTCCAAGAGAACAACCGGATTAAAGGAAGCGCGATAAATGGTAAATGGTTTCTTCACACTGCCCTCGTAGTTATTTTTGAAGTTAATTACTACAGTAGGAGGATTCTCGTCAGATTTCGCTCTTACCAGCACATTATTCTCATAGCTAACCGTATAGTTGGCAGGATCAATCACATTTTCGCCATCATAAACAGTGATGCCTAACGGAGTAATCGCAGAACCGGTATAGACATAGGAAGTGCCATTCTCAAGATCTACATTAAAGGACGAGCCATCTCTGGCCAGAACACTCAGTGTACCGTCTGTCTCTGTAATGAAATAGTTGTCTGCCTCGAAATGACTCACAAACTGAATGGGATAGTCGCCCTTTTTGCCCATAACAGCTGAGTCGGGATCGTATTCACAGGACACACTTCCCAACTGACTGAATACAGATTCCGGATTAGAAGCATCCGTACCTAACAATGTACGATAAGAAATGGTATATTCCGGAATAGAATCACCGAAATACACGTTCTGAGAATCCGCAACAATCTCAAGAGGTGCTTTGACGATACGAACATCAGCAACACTCTCTGCCTTCTTCTCACCAAGTACTGTGTCGGCGTAGGCAACAACCTTATAAATGCCGGAATCCGCCACATTTCGAACCTGAAGGGAAGAAGATACAGCACCATCAATCGCTACATATTCACCATCCATCTTCCTGTACCACTGGTAAGATACAGGAGCTGAGAATGGTTCCATCTCAACAGATAATGTAACGTTTGCACCTGTATAAGTCTGATTGTAATTTGTAAGAGGAGTCTTGAATTTAAGTTGTTCTTCGGACCACTTACCGTATACCACAATGGTAGAACCGGTATGCTCGGAAATGGTCGTCACTCGATTGATAAGCCCTGCTTCCTTATACCATCCATCAAATCCATATCCGGGATAGGGAGTGGTCGCACCCTCGGTAGGATCCGGAAGTACAAAGGTATTATCTCCCACAAGGAAATTACGAATCGTTCCCTGCGGAAGAGGTGAACCACTGCGATAATAATCCACATACTCAATTGCGGACACAGTTACTGCTGAAGAGGAGCTTGCAGTATTGCCGCACTTATC
>JAZLHG010000169.1:0-3658 GCA_045616705.1 Lachnospiraceae bacterium
TGAAACCAAGAAGCTCGTTATCCTTGTTGGTTGCCTTTAATGCATCGTAAAGACCGGTAATAACGTTGTGTCCTCCGGGAGCCTGACCGCCTGAAAGGATAACACCAACAACCTGCTTCTTAGCAGCAGATGTGTTAGCACCCTTTTCAAACTTGATCTCAGGCTTGCCGTATGTGTTCGGGAATAAAGCCTTAATCTTATCCTGGTCTGCTACGCTCTGTGTATCAGCGCCAACGCTAACACAGATATCAGCAATACCGTTTCTGAGCATGCCGGGAAGCTTGGGGCTATACTCATATCTTGCCTTCTGAAGTGGTGATAAATTCATGTTTTTTCTCCTTATCTATATAGTTTATGAATATATAATATTTTCGCGTAGTATTTTAGCACAAATATTCTCTGTCTTCAAATGATTTATGATACTATAGATAGGTAAATTACAGGATTATGCATCCTGCACTATTGTTCGTAGTTACCGGGTAACATTTCAGGAGAAGAAATCATGTCAACATTGAGAGAAGATTCCCACAGAGTCATACAGGACGCCATTGCCGCCGTACTTCCTGACGAAGCAGTCTATCGTGCACTGAAAGGTCACGACTTTGGCGGCAAGCGGTTATTCTTAGTTGCCATTGGCAAGGCCGGCTATCAGATGGCCAGAGCTGCTTATCAGATGACATTACCGGGGCCTGCAGGAGAAGCACCTCTTCTTCCTGCCTTCACGGATGGAATTGTCGTTACCAAATACGGCCATGTGCAGGAGCCCCTTCCCGGCATCACCTGTTTGGAAGCCGGACATCCCGTTCCTGATGAGAATTCGTACATATCGACCAAGGCGGTCATTGATATGGTAACACCCCTTACTGCTGATGACACCGTTCTGTTTCTGGTATCCGGCGGCGGATCTGCCCTATTTGAGTATCCGTTAATCTCAGGAGAAGAAATGCAGGCTGTTACAAATCAACTGCTTCAATCCGGTGCGGATATTACGGAGATGAACACCATACGTAAACGCTTATCTTCTGTAAAGGGCGGCAAATTTGCCAAGCTGTGCGCACCGGCTCAAATCTATTCTATTGTGCTAAGTGATATTGTAGGGGATCCTCTGGATATGATTGCATCGGGACCTGCAGCTATCGATACTGCAACCTGTGAAGATGCATTCAATATTGCAGCCAAATATCAGCTGACTCTTTCGGAAGAAGCCATGAGCTGTCTTCATCAGGAGACTCCCAAGGAACTCCATAATGTGGAGACGGTCATTACAGGAAGCGTTCGGGAGCTCTGTACCGCTGCCCTTTGCAGTTGTAGGAAGCGCGGATATCATTCCGTCATGCTAACCGACACCTTAACTTGGGAAGCATCGGATGCAGGAAGAAGGGTTGCCGAACTGGCCCTTTCCATCCTGTCAGGAGATTCTGTACTTAATCCTTTCCTGCCTGCTGATGCGCAGACAGCTACAACAGGAGCCGGTCAAGACAGTCAGTTGATCAATGTAACGATACCTACGCTGAACACCCTCCCATCTCCGGAAGATTCCCTTCACGGTCTGGCTCTGGTACTTGGTGGCGAGACTGTGGTACATCTTCACGGCAGCGGCCTTGGAGGACGTAATCAGGAGCTGGTATTGTCTGCCGCAGTAACATTACTTGAACAGATGGATATGTTGACCGATTCGGTCGAAATCGGCTTATTTTCCGTTGGGTCGGACGGAACGGACGGGCCTACGGATGCAGCAGGAGGCTACATTGACACAGAGATGTTAATCAAGGTACAATCACAGGGAATTGACCTTGGTGCTTACCTTGATAACAACGATGCCTACCATGCACTGGAGCAAATCGGGGGCCTCATTACTACCGGTCCCACAGGCACCAATGTGAATGATGTGGCCGTATTGTTCATTCGCAGGAAGAATCCCCAATTGCAATCATGAGTGCAATAGCGAACGATAGCCTGGTAACAACGGATGTCACAGACAGTAGTATTTAAATTAATAATGATGTAATAGAAAGCGTGAATCATATGACAGCAGGAGCAGTGATTGGAATTATTTTGGCAGGACTTGGCATTGCAGGACTGATTGCAGTGGTCACAGTAATATCGAAATTCTCAGAAGCAGCGAAGGACATTTCTGCGTTGGCTAAGGTCATTGGGCAGACGGATTTCGATCAGATTGAAATGGAATACGAGACAACACCCAAGTCCGTCAGCGGAATGACTTCTCTATGCATTCCCAGAATCGCTGTGGATTTCCCGGATTTCAACTGGCATGAGTTCAAACAGAAATCCGAGAATATGCTGATTTCTGCTTTTCGTGCAATTTCGGAAGAAGATGCGTCTATTGTTGTGAACGCTTCTTCTGACTTACGTTCCCAGATCGGACTCATCATCGATGGCAATCACGATGGCGGAATCCATGAAATCTATAAGGATATTAAGATTCATCAGACAGAGATTAAGGACTACCGCAAACAGGGTGGTAACTGCATCATTACATTGCAGTCTTCCGTAGGATATATTCATTACAAAACAAAAGCAGGTGGGATCATCGAAGGTTCCGATTCTCACACCTGCCAGACGCGCTATAATATTGAACTTCTCTATGTTCAGGATGTTACCAAGATTGCTTACGGTCAAACCGCCATGGGCAGCAACTGTCCCAACTGTGGCGCTCCCATTGCATCCCTTGGCAACAAGGTCTGCAGCTACTGCGGATGCGGCTTAACAGACGTAAATGTAAGAGTCTGGAGCATCAATCGCTATACAGAAGCATAGTATCCTGTCTACTCTTCTACCCAGAACAGTTCATCCAGGGTCTTGCCCAGGATCTTACAAATCTTAATGCACAGATTAATGGTAGGGTTATAGTCTCCCTTCTCTATGGAAGAGATGGTCTGTCTTGATACTCCGCAAGCTTTGGCCAAATCATCCTGAGACATATCCTTAAGTACTCTTGCCGCCTTAAGAGCCAAATTCTTCATCTACTCATCCTCCTCACAAGAATCCTCAGACGATACTCTGCGAGAATCTACAAACTCTTTAAGTCCCATGGTGATACCCATTGTGATTAATAATACGGAACATAACAGGTTAATGCCGGGTGTGCTGAGAACACCGTCAAGAATTAATCCACCATTTATGGCTGCCCCAATGGGTACAATCAGATTGATTAATCCGATAATCATAAATGCAATCGTATATCTGACCTTGTTATTATTCATTCCCCAGTAACAATCGTTCCAAATACAATACTCCACATCAACAAGTGCTCCAACGATAATATAGGAAAATGCCATCACGGCCGGATCCATGGGAAGGGATAATTCAGCCATTCCAAGGACCACATTGATTGCTGCATAAATCACTATTGTATAGAATGCCAGGCGGAAGCCCTTGCCTCTGGCGATTTCCTGTCTCTCATCATATTCGGATTTCACCTTGTGATTCTTATTGGCAATCTTAAAAATAATAACTACCAGAACAATTCCGATTAAAATACCTACTGCTGCACCTAATGATCTACCAATTGCATATTCATTCATATAAAACACCTAACCTCTCTCCTGTTTCTTCAGGAATTCTTAATTTGTCTCTTAACAATATAAAATATACCTGACTATATGATAAATGTCAAGTATATTTTACATTTTGTTTT
>JAZLHG010000170.1:0-3328 GCA_045616705.1 Lachnospiraceae bacterium
GAAGGCTCTTTCCGGTGGTCAGAGACAGCGTGTAGCTATGGGTCGTGCAATCGTTCGTCATCCCAAGGTATTCCTTATGGACGAGCCTCTTTCCAACCTGGATGCTAAGCTTCGTGTACAGATGCGTATTGAGATCGCTAAGTTACATCAGAGACTGGGCACCACCATCATCTACGTAACACATGACCAGACAGAGGCTATGACTCTTGGTGATCGTATCGTAGTTATGAAGGACGGTGTTATCCAGCAGGTTGATACACCTCAGAACTTATATGACAAGCCGGCTAACCTCTTCGTTGCAGGTTTCATGGGTTCACCTCAGATGAACTTCCTTGATGCTGTAGTAGAAGTTAACGGTGAAATCGCTAGCCTTAAGGTAGCAGGTAAGTCTATTCCGCTTCCTCCCGCTAAGTCCAAAAAGCTTATCGATGGTGGTTATGAAGGCAAGACCGTTACATTTGGTATCCGTCCTGAAGATGTATATGATTCAGAGATGTTCATCGAGACCTCTCCTCAGAGCGTATTCGAGTCTCAGATCAAGGTTTACGAGCTTCTTGGTGCAGAAGTATACTTATACTTCGATCTTGAAGAGTTCCCGATCACAGCTAGAGTTGATCCTCGTACAACAGCTAGACCTGGCGATACATGCAAGTTTGCTCTTGATGTTGAGAAGATTCACGTATTCGACAAAGAGACAGAGCAGGTTATTACCAACTAGTATATATGACTTTAAGAGCCCTTCTGATGAAGGGCTCTTTTTTAAATTTCCCTACTCGATTAATTCCTGCCGTGATATAATTTGAGTAGTATGCGGAGGGTCTACATATGATAACAAATCAAATTATTCAGAATACCATTGAGGAGTCCAGCGCAATATCAGGTCTTCAGTTCCTGATTTCCGATAGCTTCGGATCAGTAATTGCCAGAACAGAGGGATTCCCTGAGCCGGGTAGAAATACACTGCTTAGCTTTGCCCAGTCTCCGGCAGATACACTGGAGATTGACCAGACTATGCTCTTTAAGGTGAAGGAAGATCAGGAGAGTGCGTATGTACTGGCTGTACATGGTGGTGAGGATCGTTTCTTAGTCGGCAAGCTCTTAACCAGTCAGTTGCAGAGACTGATTGTGGCTTATCGGGATAAGGTGGATCGTAACAGTTTCTTCCAGAATCTGCTACTGGACAATCTGCTCCTTGCAGATATCTATAATCGTGCCCAGAAGCTTCATATCGAAGTAGTGGTGCCTCGTGCCGTATTTGTAATTGAGACTAATCAGGAGAGAGATAACGGCGCTCTGGAAATGGTGAAGGAATTGTTCTATTCCGCTACCGGAGACTTTGTTACTTCTATTGATGAGAAGCATATCGTTGTTGTGAAGACCCTTGCAGCAGAGGAATCTTATGAGCAGTTGGAAGAGACTGCCAGAATGATGGTAGATATGCTGAATGCGGAAGCGATGACCAAGGTTCGCGTGGCATATGGAACCATAGTAAATGAGATTAAAGGTGTATCCAGATCTTATAAGGAAGCCAAGATGGCTCTTGATGTAGCTGGTATTTTCTATGTAGAGAAGACAATAATCGCATATAACACCTTGGGTATCGGTCGCTTGATTTATCAACTTCCGGTGAACTTATGTAAGATTTTTATCGAGGAGATTTACGGAGATAATGTGCCAGATGAACTGGATGAAGAAATGCTTACTACAGTGAATAAGTTCTTCGAGAATAGTTTGAATGTGTCCGAGACATCAAGACAGTTATTTGTACATAGAAATACCCTGATGTACCGCCTGGAGAAGTTACAGAAAATGACAGGTCTGGATGTAAGGGTATTCGATGATGCATTGACCTTTAAGATTGCTTTAATGGTAGTGAACTATATTCGATATATCGAGAATCAGGAATAATCAGTCCACGCCTCGAAGTTGAACGGATGGAACATAAGGTCTGACAATGTCGGCCAGTTGCAGAAGTGCAGCTTTGTCATAGGCGGATAATGTGTGATCGGGAACATAGTCAGAATCTACGAAGGATTGTAAGTAATAAGCCTTTGCCCCCTGAATCAACTTACCGATTTCTTCCATTACTTCTGCGTTGTGATAGTCAGCAACGATTGTAGTGCGGAACTCGTAAGGAAGATGATCCTCAAGAAGATAACGAATACTCTCATGAACCGGGGTGAAGTCCATGGGATGAAGTCCACAGGCCTGACTGTAATGAGAGGGGGACGACTTAATGTCCATGGCAACATAGTCAAGAAGTCCCTGCTCTACCAGTTCTCTTAGCATTTCAGGATTGCTGCCGTTGGTATCCAGTTTAACCGGATATCCCAGCTCTCGAATTCTTCTGATGAAATCCGGAAGTTCCTTCTGCAGAGTAGGTTCCCCTCCGGTAATACATACACCGTCTAAGATTCCTGTTCTAGATGTCAGGAAGGTAAACAGCTCTTCTTCGGTAATCACCGGTTCATCACCCGGATGAAGAACCAGGTTCATATTGTCGCAGAAGGGCCAAGGGAAATTACACCCACCAAGAAATATGGTGGAACTTACCCGTCCCGGGTAGTCGAGTAAGGTTGTCTTCTGAAGGCCGTTAATAATCATAGAATCCCCTTTAGATACAATATCTTGTATAGCGAGTATAGCATAAATACATCATAAAGGAAACGCAAACTGAAAACAGATGAGAAAATACAGTGAAGACGAGAAATATATGAAGCAGGCCTTGACCCAGGCCAGAAAAGCCTATGATTTGGGCGAAGTTCCCATTGGCTGCGTGATTGTCTATGAGGGTAAGGTCATCGGAAGAGGATATAATCGCCGCAATACCGATAAGAATACGCTGAATCATGCAGAAATCACCGCAATTCGTAAGGCCAGTAAAGTAATGGGCGACTGGAGGCTGGAAGGCTGCACCATGTATGTAACCTTAGAACCTTGCCAAATGTGTGCGGGCGCAGTAGTCCAGTCCCGAATGGATAAGGTGGTTATCGGATGTATGAGCCCTAAGTCAGGCTGCGCAGGTTCGGTTCTGAATCTTCTGCAGATGGAAGAATTCAACCACCAGGTGGATATTGAGAAAGGCGTGTTGGAACAGGAGTGTTCAGATTTGTTATCGGAATTTTTTGTGCATTTAAGGGAGAGAAATGCAATTGAGAAGGCAATGCGAAAGACGCTTTAATTTGACAAAACTGCAATACAACCATATAATGCTATTTGCAGCCCCTGGTGTGCACTTCATGGGTCTTGCGCAACGGAAATCTGTGAATCGTGTCAGGTTGGGAACAAAGCAGCACTAAGCAGAACCTCCCGGGTGACGTGAGGTCGC
>JAZLHG010000171.1:0-5143 GCA_045616705.1 Lachnospiraceae bacterium
TGTATAAATATTTCTTATGAGGAGTAGTATTATGAACAGTATTTACATTCCTGAGGGCTATAAGAGCCCTCAAACAATCAAGGAAACTGAAATTTTAATTAAAGAGGTAAAAGATTATTTTGAGCGTGCTCTTGCAAAAGAATTAAATCTTACCAGAGTGTCAGCGCCTCTTTTTGTAAAGCCTGAATCCGGACTTAATGATAATTTGAACGGAGTAGAACGACCGGTTTCATTTGGCATCAAAGAACAAAATGATGCCATGGTTGAAATTGTTCATTCCCTTGCGAAATGGAAGAGAAATGCTCTGGCTAAATATGGTTTTAATCATGGAGAAGGTTTATATACCGATATGAGTGCTATCAGAAGAGATGAGGATACTGATAATATTCACTCTATCTATGTAGATCAGTGGGACTGGGAACGTATTATCAGTCGCGAAGAACGTAATACTGATACATTGAAGTTTATTGTACGTAAGGTATATGAAGCACCTAAAAATACAGAAGTATTTGTGAATTCCAGACATCCGGAAATTACAAGAATGCTTCCGGATGATATTACATTTATTACAACGCAGGAACTTGAGGATCGTTATCCGGATATGACCAATAAAGAAAGAGAAAGAGCTGCTGCCAAAGAATATAAAGCTATATTTCTTATGCAGATTGGTAAGAATCTTTCTTCCGGTCTACCTCATGACGGAAGAGCACCTGATTACGATGATTGGGATTTAAACGGCGATATCATTGTAGATTATCCTCTTCTTGATATGGGACTAGAACTGTCCAGCATGGGTATTCGAGTGGATGAAGATTCTCTTATATCCCAGCTTGAAATTGCAGGTTGCCCTGAAAGAGCAGAATTACCTTTCCAGAAAGCAATTATAGAGAAGAAACTTCCTTATACAGTTGGAGGCGGAATCGGTCAGTCAAGAATCTGTATGTATTTCTTAAGACGGGCACACATTGGCGAAGTCCAGAGTTCTATTTGGCCTGATGATGTTGTTAAAACAGCAGAAGCTAATGGAATTTATCTTTTATAAATTAATTACAGGAGAACACATATGAAACAGTTTACTTCAAAAGAATTAAGAAAAACTTGGATTGAATTCTACAAAGCCAGAGGACACGTGGATGTAGGAGCAGTATCTCTTGTATCCGACGGCTCTACAGGTGTTATGTTTAATGTTGCAGGTATGCAGCCATTAATGCCTTATTTATTAGGTAAAAAACATCCTTTAGGAACCAGACTCTGTAATGTACAGGGATGTGTAAGAACAAATGATATCGATTCCGTTGGTGATAAGAGCCACGTTACATTCTTCGAAATGATGGGTAGCTGGAGTCTTGGTGATTATTTCAAAGAAGATAGATGTAAATGGAGTTATGAACTTCTTACACAGGTGTTTGGATTTGACGCTGACCATCTTGCTGCAACTGTATTTGCAGGTGATGAGAATGCCCCCAGAGATGAAGAAGGTGCACAGTACCGTATCGCATCTGGATTTAAACCTGAAAATATTTATTATCTACCTGCAGAGGACAACTGGTGGGGTCTTGAATATGGTCCCTGCGGCCCTGATAGTGAAATGTTCTTTGTTGCAGATATTCCTGATTGCGGTCCTGATTGTGGCCCCGGATGCAGCTGTGGTAAATATACCGAACTTGGTAATGATGTGTTTATGCAGTATGAGAAACATCAGGATGGCACATTAACACCTCTTGAGAAAAAGAATGTTGATACGGGATGGGGTCTTGAGCGTAATCTTGCATTTTTAAACGGTACAAAGGATGTATACAAGACCGATTTGTTTGCCCCTATTGTGGCATATATTGAGAAAGAATCCGGATGCAGTTACGATGATAATAATGAGAAGACTCGTTCTATCAGAATTCTTGCAGATCATCTTCGTACATCTGTAATGTTGATTGGTGACGAAGCAAGACTAACGCCTGCAAATGGTGGAGCAGGATATGTGCTTAGAAGATTAATTCGTCGCGCTGTAAGACATGGACGTATTCTTGGTCTTAGTACAGAACATTTTCTGCATATTGCTAAGATGTATATTGATGAAATTTACGAAGACAGTTATGCAAATCTTACCAAGAATCGTGAGTTTGTTCTTGCTGAACTTAAGAAAGAAATTGATCGTTTTGTAAGCACAATCGAAAACGGAATGAAAGAGTTTGTAAAAATTCTTGATGAGCAGATTGCAGCAGGTAATAAAGTATTCCCGGGTAAAGAAGCGTTCTACTTATATGATACCTTTGGATTCCCGCTAGAGCTTACTGTAGAAATGGCCGAAGAAAAGGGGCTAAACGTTGATGAGAAGGGCTTCAATGATTCTATGAATGCACAGAAGCAAAAAGCAAGAGAGAACGCTAATTTCTCCATCAAAATCTCATCCGATGAATTACATTCATTTGATGCAATTAATACCACAACAGAATTCGTAGGTTATGATTCTCTTAGCTGTACCGCAAATGTTTGTGCTATTGCCAAAGGTGATGAACTGGTTAACAGTGTTTCAGAAGGTGATTCCTGTATCCTTGTAACAAATATAACTCCTTTTTATGCTACCATGGGTGGACAGAAGGGCGATCTTGGAACAATTGCAAATGATCAGGTAGTTGTTAAAGTATCTGATACAATTAAGGTACCTGGCGGTAAAGTAGGACATGTTGGTGTGGTTGTTTCCGGTACTTTATCAAAAGATGATCAGGTGACTTTATGTGTAGATGAAGACAATAGAGCATCTACATGCCGTAATCATTCCGCAACCCATCTTTTACAGAAGGCGCTGCAGATTGTTCTTGGAGACGAAGTAAAGCAGCAGGGATCTTATCAGGATTCTGAGCGAACCAGATTTGACTTTAGTTATGGTCGTGCTCTTACCACCGAAGAAATTACTAAAGTTGAAAATATTGTTAATGATTCCATTGAGGCCGATTATGAAGTTGTAACCAATGTTATGACGATTGAAGAAGCTAAGAAAACCGGCGCAATGGCGTTATTTGGCGAGAAATACGGTGATACAGTTCGTGTTGTATGCATGGGTGAATTTTCCAAAGAATTATGTGGTGGTACTCATGTTAGCCATACCGGTGAAATTCGTAACTTCAAGATTATTTCTGAAGGTGGCGTTGCTGCCGGTGTTCGAAGAATCGAAGGTATTACAGGCGCTAATGTTATTGCTTATTATAAGAACTTAGAAGCAGAACTATTAAAAGCAGCTGCTGTTGTGAAATCTACTCCCTCAGCTCTTGCGGATAAGTTGAAATCATTGACTTCTGAATTAAAAGCACTGAATGCTGAACTTGAGAGTCTGAAAGCAAAGGCAGCTCAGGATTCTCTTGGAAATGTGGATGCTATTGATGTTAATGGTGTTCAGTTGATTGCTACCAAGTTATCCGGCGTAGATATGAATGGACTGAGAGATCTTGGTGATCAGTTAAAGAATAAACTGGGAAGCGGTGTAGTTGTACTTGCATCCGATTGCGATGGTAAAGTTAATCTTTTGGCGATGGTTACAGAAGATATCATCAGTAAAGGAGCACATGCAGGTAACTTAATTAAAGGAATTGCCGGACTTGTAGGAGGCGGCGGTGGCGGACGTCCCAATATGGCACAGGCCGGAGGTAAAAATCCTGCGGGCATAGATAATTGTCTTGCCGAAGCAGCAAAGGTACTTGCTAATCAAATTCTGTAATAATTACGGATCTTAACAAAAAATATTGACGAACAAATAATTTGTGATATAATTGTTAGCGTGTCAATGGACATAATACCCTACATCCTAATAATTTGTAGGACCGAGGGGAGGTTAGGAAGATGTCAAGTGTTACAGTTAAAGAGGGTGAATCCTTAGATAGCGCATTACGTCGTTTTAAGAGAAATTGTGCTAAGGCAGGTATTCAGCAGGAGATTCGTAAGAGAGAGCATTACGAGAAACCCAGCGTTAAGCGTAAGAAGAAATCTGAAGCTGCTAGAAAACGTAAATATAATTAATTGCTAAATCCCGAAGGTAATCCTTCGGGATTTTTTGTTGTGTACTATATATAGTTCTGTTCTTGACAAATCAACCATCGAATTATACAATATCTTGTGGTAAGAACATTTACGGAGATAACTATGGCTATTTATATTGTAATTATTATCATAGCATTATTACTGATATCTCTTTATGTATATGTTGAGAGTACCGGATTTAGAGTTGTTCACTATGACCTGAAATCATCTAAACTATCCAAATCAATTAGAATTGTTTTATTATCCGATCTTCATAATAAAGATTATGGAAATAATAATGATGTTTTAATTCATGAGATTGTAGAATTAGACCCTGATTTGGTTTGTTTTGCCGGAGATATGATTACTTCAGGCTGGGAATTTAATTATGATTTTACTCATACACTTCAATTTATAGAGAAGTTGGCGAAGAAATATCCTATTTATTATTCACCAGGAAATCATGAAGAGAATCTAAACTATGATCGGGTTAAGTTTCCGGAACAATATGAGGTGTTTACTTCATCGCTTAAGGAAATGGGTGTTCATTATTTAAATAATGATTCTATACGGTTAGAAAACCAAGGAATTACGATTTATGGTTTGAACATCCCTTATGATTATTTTAGTCATCGCAAGATTACGAAACTTAGTGAAGGATTAATGGAAAAGTGCTTAGGACAGATTAATTCCGATGATTATACTATTTTACTGGCACATAATCCAATTTTCTTTCCTGATTATGCAATGTGGGGACCGGATTTAGTACTTTCAGGCCATGTTCACGGAGGAATTGTTGCTTTACCTATTTTAGGTGGATTAATTTCACCTGGTTATAGATTTTTCCCTAAATATGATTTTGGTTTGTTTTTTGAAAGTGCTTCTACCATGCTTTTGAGCCGTGGAATCGGAACACACACCATACCGTTACGTATTAATAACAAAGCTGAAATTGTTTGTTTAACTTTAGAAGGAGCGGAATATGAGTCTTAATATCAAATTACAGGTCTTTGAGGGACCCCTTGATTTACTGCTTCATTTAATTGAAAAGAATAAATTGGATATTTATGATATTCCCATTGCATCAATTACGGATCAGTATCTGGAATATATTCGTCTTATGCAGAAGGATGAT
>JAZLHG010000172.1:0-7673 GCA_045616705.1 Lachnospiraceae bacterium
TGCAGTATCTGGTGGATTACTTCGATGGTCTGACCAAAGAGCTAAGAGACTTATGGCGTGCTGCCAAACAGTTTGACCTTGACTGCTTTGCACTTACGGAGAAACTGATTATTCAGATGCTCTATACGCGAACCAGTGTAGGGGAGAAGGACCAGATTTTTGCTTATTATATGTCATTAGGTGCATCTACCAGAGTGGAACTTGCGTACTTATCTTACAGTGCATACGAGTACTTTACCAAGGAACGACTGACGGATGATTCTGTTTTTGAGCGCTTGGTGGATAATTACAGGTTGGAGGAACCCTTAAATGATGCCTGCAAGCTGGCATTGCTTAAGTATTATGCGGAAGAGAAGGAGAGTTATTCAGAGAGAATTAAAGACATGCTACGGATATTCCTAAAGGAATTTATGCACCGTAATATGTATTTTAAGTTTTTCTCAAGATATGTTTCCGTTCTTCCCGAACTGGCATCTTTTGAAGATAAAGCCATTATTGAATACAGAACCAATCCTACCAGTAGAGTGGTGATTCACTACATTCTGGAGGAGAATGATTCAGGTGAAGATACTTACAGAACCGAAGAAATGCGCAATATGTTTGGCGGTGTATTCTCCAAGGAATTCATATTGTTCTTTGGTGAGAACCTGCAGTACTACATTACAGAGGAACGCGGAGGTCGTGAACAGCTGACAGTCAGTGATTCGGTAAGTATTTCTGATGTGGCAACGGTAGAGAATGAATCCAGATATACCATGTTAAATGATATGGTTGTCAGCAAAACCCTTAGAGATGAAGAGACCCTGATAAAGCTTATGGAAGAGTATATTCAGGCAGATCGATTCACAGGACAGTTATTTACGATTCGTTAGCAGATTACGGAGCGAGATATGATTTCACTCAAAGAGGATAAACTTCCGGAATATGTAATTGGATATGATTTGAACGACCAGGTATCCCAAATCAGTTTCTTTGAACTAAACCGAGATGTGCCGGAGAGCGTTGTCGGTGAGGATGAGAACAAGCTGGGAATTCCTACGGTACTGTGCAAGCGTAAGGATGTGAAGCAGTGGTACTACGGCAAGGAAGCGGAGAAAGTCGTTGCGCACGGAGAAGGAACACTTATCGGCAAACTATTAAGTTTTGCCAGGGCCGGAGCCAAGATCGAACTGGAAGGCGAGGCCTATGACAGTGTCAATTTGCTGATTCTGTTTGTGAAGAGATCCCTTAACCTGTTATCCATGGTGACAGGACCGGAACAGGTCAAAGCGCTTATTTTCACTGTGGATACGTTGGAAGGCAGGACGATAGAAGTCCTTACCAAGGTGGCAAGTGCACTTCCCATAGACAAGCATCGAATTTATTTTCAGACCTATGAAGAGAGCTGCTATTATTATATGCTTCATCAGCCTTCTGATTTATGGGATCATGAAGTTGCTATATTTGATTATTCGGGACAATACATGAGAGCTTATAACCTGTGGATGAATCGGTCTACCAAACCTGTGGTGTCCTTTGTGGACCGAATTGATTTCACTGAAATCAAGACACCGTCCCTTATGCTTCCTGAGAATCCAACCGAAGAGGATCAGAATCATTTGGATGAACTGGTGGTGAAAAGCATTCATGAACTAATCAGGCCCAAGGTAGTAAGCACTGCTTTTCTAATTGGTGACGGATTTGATGAATCCTGGTGTAATAAGACGCTTAAGTATTTGTGTCTGGGCCGAAGAGTCTTCCAGGGAAGAAATATGTATTCTAAGGGTGCATGTTATTGTGCCAAAGACAAATTCATGCCCACATCTCTGAATAAAGAGTTTGTATTTCTTGGTAAGGATAAGTTGAAATTCAATCTGGGAATGCAGATGAAGACCGGACAGCAGGAGGATTATTTTGCTTTGGCTGATGCCGGTGAGAATTGGTATGATGCCAAACAGGAATTTGACTGCATTTTGGACGAAGGACGTTATGTAAACTTCATAATCACACCGCTGGACGGTAAAGAAAAGCAGACCGTATCCGTAGAACTGTCCGGACTTCCGGATAGACCTGCAAGAGCCACAAGGCTCAAAATCAAAATGGAAATGCTGTCAGAGACGCTGATTCAGATTAAGATTCAGGATCTCGGCTTCGGCGAGTTGTTCCCCTCTTCCGGACGAGTATGGAGTCGGGAAGTGGAGATGGCTTAGGAATAGGAGAATACAATGGCTGAATTGTCATTATGCAAGGGTAGTCTTGCTACAACTCCATATTATTTATCAGACCTTGGGGTAAATGTTTATTCCATTGAGGAACTGTGTTACTGCCTGTCAGGCAATGCGCACATCCTGGATAAGGACCTTCTGGATGAGAAGCTCTGTAAGTTCATTGATAAGCAGTGTAATCTGCCGGATCTTGCGGAAGAACTGAAACAGATGCTTGATGAGGATAAGAGCGTGGGTGAATTTGTTACCACTATCCTGCTAAGAACAGAATATCTGTCTGAAGATGAGGTTCGGGACGTGAAGCAGATTCTTCTGGATAACGCCAGGCTGGACTTTGCCCAGAAGCGGAAGGCCAGAGGTGACAGTCTGCTTAGGAATAAGAAATACACCCTTGCCATCGAAGAGTATCAATATCTACTGCAGCATGTAGATAAGGCGGAAGATACGGAGCTTTATGCCGCAATCCTTCACAATATCGGTACCGCATATGCCTATATGTATCTGTTTGAAAAAGCAGCTTACTATTATAGGGAGGCCAGTGACCTGACCGATAGCATTGAGAGCAAAGAGCAATATCTCATGGCTACCAGACTAACGCTTCACAAAGAGAAGTATGACAGACTGATTCTTCGATACGGATTTGATGAGAAGTTTCTTGCGGAACTCGATCGTAAAATGGAAGAGAGCAGAAGTCGCGCAGAAACAGCAGAGTCCAGTCAGGAACTTGCACAGATTAAGGAACTAAGGGCTAAGGGCAAGATTACGGAATGCTACAAAGAGATTGACAATACACTGAGCAGTTGGAAACAGGAATACCGCAGAAATATGTCGGTACGGAGTATGTAATGGCTAAATGGTTAGATATAATCGGTAAATTATTTCACGGCAGAGATGAAGAGGACGATGATCCGGTAGAATTCACTATGGGTCTGTCTGAGGGAGATGATGCCCAGTCCATTCAGGAAGTTTTGGCGCACCAGTCTCTACGGAGAGCTGATTTAAACATCTATGATTATCGGGACAGAGACCGATATATCAGAGCCTGCTGTGAACAGATGACGGCGTCCTCTACGGAAGTAGAGACACAGAAAATAGAATACCAGACTGTTACGGATCATCTGACAGATTTGGAGGAATTGGCATCTCTTCCTGTATCAGATCGGGAAGAAATGAAGAAGCGTGCCCGCAAAATCATGGAAATTGAGGATGAAGAAGCACACTATAGACGCCCTACTCGGAAAATAACCGAGACCCAATATCGCGAGATGGAACAAATGGCCGATGAGATACCGGATGTTCTGAAGACGATGCGCGAACGTGAGGATTACCAGATGGCAGCAAGAAGAGATATGAATCTTCTTGAAGGCGAGAAGGCTGCTCTGGCATACCAGAAAAGAGAAGACAGGCACAGAGCCCGTAACATGAAGGGCTACGCGCTTGTAATATTGGTTACGGGAGTACTTGCAGCAGTTATGCTGATGTTTCTTGGTAAAATGGTTCGATACGATGTGCTGGTAGGATACTATGTCATTGCAGGTGTTCTTGCTATGGCACTTACAGCCTGTGCAGTAGGTTATCGCAATGCTCAGAACTCGGAGAGTTTGTCGGAACGGCAGCTAAACAGGGCAATTACGTTGCAGAATTCAGCTAAAATAAAATATGTAAATGTAACCAATGTTCTGGATTTCACGTATACCAAATATAATGTTCATAATTCTTATGAATTGTCTTACATGTGGGATAAGTACAAAGAAGAGAAGGCAGCCAGAAATCATTCCGAAGAGGTTGCGCTGCAACTTGAAAACGCCAGAAAGAGTCTGTTTACACTCCTTAAGCACTACAAAGTAAAAGACCCGACGATATGGGTATATCAGCCGGGAGCGCTTGTATACGAAGAGGAAATGACGGAAATGAGACACAGCCTCATTATTCAGCGCCAGAAACTTCGTAAGGGTATTGACTTCAATTTATATAATCTGGAATCCTCCAAGAAGGAAATCGAAGATATTGTTAAGGAATATCCTAAGTATGCCAAGGAAATCCTGGCGATCGTAACGCAGTACGAGTAAGATTTCTGTTATGCACTAGCGAAGCTGCGCTTCAAAGTCGGACAACATCTTTTTAACACTTGGAGAGATGGAGACGAATTCGCATCCGTACTGATACCGTTCTTTATCAATGGCTTTGCTACGGATGATTCGGATATCGGTAATAATCTGAGGAAGATCTCTTGAGAGTTCTAAATTCGCTATGAAATAATAACCGATTGGAAGAATGCATTCGGAGATAAAACCAATTCCCTTAGAGGAAATGTCAATTACTTCAATATCGGAAGAAATATCGGTAATGGTATTGGTATCTTCCTTATATAAATCGGAAATTGACAGCTGCATATTCAGTTCCAGACGCTTCTCCTGACGTTTCTCTTCCATAACGGGACTCCTCCGAGATAAACTTGCGTTAATTGGTTGTATTCATTATAATATAATTTCATTAGAAAACAACAATTTGTGACCAGATAGGAGGTCAATATGAAGAAATATAAAATTGCTGTAGCCGGAACAGGATATGTGGGAATGTCTATTGCAACCCTGTTATCCCAGCATCATGAGGTTGTGGCTGTAGATATTATACCGGAGAAGGTTGATATGATTAATCAGCGTAAATCTCCCATTGTAGATAAAGAGATTGAGGATTATCTTGCCAATAAGGACTTAAATCTTAAGGCAACCCTCGATGGAAGAAGTGCATATACAGATGCAGATTTCGTCGTAATTGCGGCACCCACCAACTACGACTCCAAGAAGAATTTTTTCGATACATCCGCAGTCGAGGCTGTGATTTCTCTTGTTCTTGAGTGTAATCCTAATGCGGTAATGGTGATTAAATCCACAATTCCCGTTGGATATACAGAGCATGTTCGTAAGCAGTTTCACACAAGCAATATTCTGTTCTCGCCAGAGTTCTTAAGAGAGTCCAAGGCACTTTATGATAATCTCTATCCCAGCAGAATTATTGTTGGTACGGATGAGAATGACGAGAAATTGGATTTTATGGCCCACGAATTTGCTGCAATGCTTCAGGAAGCAGCAATTAAAGAGAACATTGATGTGCTGTTTATGGGCTTTACCGATGCTGAGGCGGTGAAACTGTTTGCCAATACCTATCTGGCACTTCGTGTATCCTATTTCAACGAGCTGGATACCTATGCGGAGATGAAGGGACTTAATACGGAGAATATCATTAAGGGCGTATGTCTAGATCCCAGAATCGGAGATAATTATAATAACCCCAGTTTTGGTTATGGCGGATATTGTCTTCCCAAGGATACGAAGCAGTTACTTGCTAATTACTCCGATGTTCCGGAGAACCTGATTGAAGCGATTGTAGAATCCAATCGTACTCGTAAAGATTTCATTGCAGACAGAGTGCTGAAAATGGCCGGTTATTACGGATATGATGAAGATACGGAATTTGCACCGTCCCATGAGAAGAAGGTTGTAATTGGTGTATACAGACTGACCATGAAGAGCAATTCCGATAACTTCCGCCAGAGCTCCATTCAGGGTGTTATGAAGCGTATTAAGGCGAAGGGTGCTCAGGTAGTAATCTATGAGCCTTCTCTTAAGGATACAGAGACGTTTTTTGGGTCAGCCATTGTGAATGATCTTGATGCATTCAAGGAACAATGCGATGCGATTATTGCCAACCGCTATGACTCTGAACTGGATGACGTGGCTGATAAGGTTTACACCAGAGACTTATTTAGAAGAGACTAGAATTCTTGACATTACCATATTGTTAGGATATGATGTGTGTCGTTATTATTTGAGATTTGCCGCATAGCGGTACAGGATTTGGAGGTTTACGTTTTTGGATACCGACGGTGTCATACAATTAATTATTCTGATTTTACTTCTGATTTTATCAGGTTTCTTTTCTGCATCTGAGACGGCGCTGACCACAGTGAATCGTCTCAAGCTGCAGTCTCTTGCGGATGAAGGCGATAAGAGGGCAGCAGGCGTACTGAAGCTTTTAAGCAAGCCTTCCAAGATGCTTAGTGCCATTCTGATTGCTAATAATGTTGTGAATATATCCGCATCTGCGCTTACTACCACCCTTGCGATTAAGTTGTTTGGGAATTCTTATGTTGCGTATGCAACGGGAATTCTTACTTTGCTTGTACTGATTTTTGGTGAGATTACGCCGAAGACCATGGCCAGCGTCAATAATGAGAAAATGGCACTGGGTATCGGCTGGGTAATCTCCGGTATTGCCAAACTTCTTACACCGATAATCTGGGTAGTGGACCTGCTGGCAAACGCAATTCTGAAATTGTTCCGTATCGATCCGGATTCTGCCAGATCTGCTATGACGGAATATGAATTCAGAACCATTGTTGAAGTGTCTCATGAGGATGGTGTGATTGAGTCTGAAGAGAGACAAATGATTTATAATGTGGTGGATTTCGGTGATTCCTATGCCAAGGACATTATGATTCCCAGAGTGGACATGACTTGTGTCAGTGTAGATGCCACTTATGAGGAATTAAAGGAAGTATTTGTTCAGGAAAAATTCACGCGAATTCCGGTATATGAGGGTTCTACAGACAATATTATCGGTATTGTTAATATGAAGGACCTTTTGTTCCCGGAGAGTATAGAGAACTTTAGTCTTCGCGATATGATGCGTGAAGCCAACTTCACCTTTGAACACAAGAAAACTTCCGATCTTCTGCATGAGATGCGTCAGAACTCCATCAGTATGATGTTGGTTCTTGATGAGTATGGAGATACGGTGGGATTAATCACACTGGAAGATCTGCTGGAAGAAATCGTAGGTGAGATTCGTGATGAGTTCGATGAAGAGGAGAAGGAGAGAATTCAGGAACTGGATGAACAGGAATATCTGGTAGAAGGCTCTCTCAAACTGGATGATATCAATGATGCACTGGGCACTTCCTTTGAGTCGGAAGATTATGATTCCATCGGAGGATTAATTATTGAGAAACTGGATCATTTGCCTGAAGCCGGAGAGTCGGCGGTGTTAGACGACGGTACTACACTTCAGGTTATGGAGATGGATAAGAACCGTATAGATAAGGTTAAAATGACTCTGCCGGATATCGAAGAAGAGGTGGAGGAAGGAATTGAACTTAAGAATGAACAGGAAGAGACCGAATAACCGAAATCGGTCTCTTTTTGGTAGACTAGAAGGAATAAATGTGCTAGAATCATTTAGCATGGTTTTTTATGCGATTTAATCGATTTGGAGAATAGACGATGCAAGAATTAACGGATTATGAAGTATATGAGAATGCTGAGCATACGTCCACACTGAAGGAGACAGACAGGAAGTGTCCTGCCTGCGGCGGTACTATGGATTTCGATCCTGCAACCGGTGGTCTTCATTGCCCTTATTGTGAGCATACCGAGATGATTCCTGCCATGGAAGCGGTTCCGCAGAAGG